>CAZMMH010000005.1:0-25497 GCA_964567315.1 uncultured Gammaproteobacteria bacterium | reverse complement strand
GCATGGGCATCCTCAACAACGCGATTGCCTTCACCGTTCCCCAGGGCGCGGCGACCTTGCACTTCGGCGGCGGTAGCTGGCACATCAACGCAGGCACCGACGGCAACCCCATCACGGTGCACGTGCTGATCGTCGACACCGACGGCTACTTCGGTATCGGCACCGAGGGCTACATGGTGGGCGGCGGGATTCATGTCAACCTTGGCGGCGACCTGGGGCCGTTCTCCGCCAAGGTGCACGGCAACGTCAGCGCCGGTATGAGCATCACGCCGCCGCCGCACGCCGAGGGCCACGCCAATGCCTCACTCAAGGCGGAAGCCTGCGCCTTCGGGGCATGCATCGGTCCCACCGTGACCACGGCCGTGGCCCTGGCCACCTGGCCGACGGACATCAAGGCGCATGTGTGCCTGGAGATCGATCTGGTACTCGACTCCGTGGAGGGCTGCGGCAATGTGCACTTATGAGCAGGCCCGTAGATCGCGGAGCGGCAAGCGGGGGACGGAACGCATGTTGGTCGAGGTAGGTTGCGGATGAGTTTGCGCAGGTATTTCTGGTGGGTCTTGTCGGTGTGGCTGCTGGCCGCGGTCGCGCTGCCCTGCCTCGCCGCGAACCCCAACCCGATCGCGGTCGCCTCCGACGGCCGGGGCCACGTGGATCTGTTCTGGCTGCCGGTAGGCAAACAGTGGCCCCAGGGCGGCTGGCGCCTGGAGCGTATCGTCGGCGGCAAGACCGCGGTCGTGGCCGATCATCTGTTCCCCGGCCAAGACACGGCCGCCGTCGCGCGCCTTCCCAAGAAGGAGGCCGGCGGACTGCAGGAGTTCGCCGCGAAGCTCCGCCAGGGAAGGCTGACGGAGAAGGAACAACTGGCCGCCCACATCATTCTCGGCGCCAAGGCCGCCGTGGACGTGACCTACGGTAATGCCCTGGGCCTGCGTTACCGTGACACGGGAGCAGGGCGAAGCACGGTGCACTATCGCCTGCTGGAACTGGATGGCCGTGGCAAGCCGATCCATACCCTCACCAGTCGCAGCGTGGACGGCGGCAAAGCCACGCCGCTGCCGCCGCCACCCAGGGGGCTGAAGGCGGACAACGGCGAGCATATTGCCCTGTTCTGGGCCAAACCGACGCGCGACCTCAAGGTGCCCACCGTCGCTTGGCACGTGGCCCGCGTCGCCGACGGCCAGAGCCAGACCCTGACCGGCGAACCCCTGCTGCTGGCCGGCAACCGGGACGTGAAGCTTGCGGCCTTCACCGATACCGATCCGCCGGTGGAATCCGAGTTGACCTACAAGGTCGCCGCCGTCGACCTGTTCGGCCGCCGCGGCCCGCCGGCGCAGGTCAAGCTCTTCCATGGCGACCCCGGTGCCCTGATCCCGCCCAAAGACGTGGTGGTGGAGACCAAGGCCAAGGAGGTGACCCTGCGCTGGAAGACATCCACGGATCCCTACACCTCCGGCTACGTGGTGGAGCGCGCCTTCCTGTTCTCCGGCCCCTATGAGGTCCTGACGCCCAAGGGAATCCCGCGGGACAAACCGACCTACACGGACAGTGGACTGACGCCGGGCACGGCGTACTACTACCGGGTCCATGCCATGAACCCTCGCGGCGACCTGGGTCCGGCGTCGCCGCCCGCGTTGGCGCAGCTGCTGGGCGGGCCCGCACCGCCGCCGCCGTCCAGCGTGAAGGCGGACGTGGGCCGCACCCGTGTGCGTGTGCTGTGGACGCCCGTGGCCAGCACCATCGCCGGCTACTACGTTGAACGCCGGGTCGAAGGTTCGCGCGCCTGGGAACGCCTGGACAGCCGCCTGACACCCGAGCCGCGCTTCGACGACGAAGTGGGCGTCACCGATGGCGGCCGCCTGTACTACCGCGTGTTTGCCGTGGGCACGGACAACCACACCAGCAAGCCCAGCGCGACGGTGACGGTGACCCTGCCCGACGTGAATCCGCCGGAACCGCCCCATATCACCGAAGCGGTGGGTGCGGACGGCAAGGTCGTGCTGCGCTTCGCACCGGCGCTGCCCGAGCGACAGACGGCGCGGATTCTGGTGCTGCGCGGTGGCTCGGAAGAGGACCCCGGTGTCGTTTTGGGCGACCCGCTGCCCGGCAGACCGGGCAGCTTCGAGGATCAGTGGGTCAAGCCCGGCGCGAGTTACTGGTACCGTCTGGTGGCGGTCGACCCCGCCGGGAACCGTAGCGATCCCAGTCAAGCCGCCGTGGTACGCGTGGGTGCCAAGCCCATTCCCGCACCCAAGGCGCCGGGGCTGAGCTACGTCGCCAAACCATTCCCCCGCGTGGACATCCGTTTCGCCGCAGCGCCGGACGGTCTGGCGGTGGTGGTGGAGGTTCAGGACGGCAAGCGCTGGCGGCAAGTGGCCGGGCCGGCGACGGGCGAAACCGCGGTGGACGCCAACCCGACGCGGGGCACCGAACACTATCGGCTGCGCTATCAGGCCGCGAACGGCGCACAGGGCGCGCCATCGGATCCCGCGGAGGTAAAGGTGCCCTGAACGTGCTGGGCGCGCCTGGAGTTCCCGGTACATCCCGCCCAGCCGTTCCGCGTAGGCTTCGGGGACACGATCGCGGTAGTAAATAAGACACCCGTAAATAAGACAGCCAGCATCGGGATGAATCAGGCAGCCGCGGCTCGCGGTCAATGTCGCGCGGTCAGCTTGGGTTCGAAGTTGGCGAAAATTATCGGAAATCGGCTGATCTGAATCCGACTATGCGCCGCATATTTGGGCTTGTCAGATCAGAAATCCGAAACCCGATGGGGATGGGTGCGATATTCGGGGGTCGTTTCTCAATCGCCCGTATCGCTGCACGAAAGCACCGGAAGCTCGCCGATGCGGCGGAAGATGTTTTCGGCGCTCTCGCCGCTGTTGAGCCAGACGCCGCAAAGCTCCGCGATGTGGAACCCATGCATGACGCTGTGAGCCTTCATTCCGCTGCAGCCCCCTTCGACGTGAACCTCGACATTCTCATACAAATGGGCCGCCCGCTCGTCCGTATCGCAGCGTGTCGCTGTCGGCGTTTCATGCGTGCCATCGGAGAGCTGCTTGAGAACGTTCTCCAGGAAACCTCCGGTCAGCGGTACCTGACCGCCTGACAGGCTTTGGGCCAGGTCGACCTGAACCTTGTCCGTCTCGCAATAGACGTTGAGTATTCGCCCGAATCGATGCGGCGCCACCGGGTAACGGTAGCGACGTTTGGTCGCCTTGTACGCTTCGGCTACCTTGCGGATGTCCAGGCGGTCCTGCCACGACAACTCTTCCTGGGTGTATTCGTCCTCGTAGAAATGCGGGCAGGCAAGGAATACCGCTTGGTCGATGTGAACCGCGGATGAAAGTTCGGGCAGCGAACTCGCCAGCTTCACCACGTTGCAGCCGTGGCTGTGGGCGATGATGCGAATGGGTTCACTGGTGAGTTCGGCGACGGCGTTCAGGTACTTTGCGAGTGCGGAGGCCGCCAGGCCACGATAGATGCCTTCGGCCAGCCCGTTCCATTCGAAAACGCCGCCCAAGGCTGGGTATGTGCCGACCGCCTTTCCGTCGACAGTCCAGATATCATGCCCCGCGCTTGTCTCGCCCATCCCGGAGCGGAGGCCGGTCAGAAAACCGCGTTCCCCCCAGGAGCTTTGATACCAGCTGCTGCCGGTGGCGAGCGTTCCATGCACCACGATTGTTGTCATTGTCCTTCCCGAACGCGTCCTGGACCCCAAACAAAATATAACTGCAAACTGGGGTTACTTCCCGCTGTATGTCAACGGAGGCAGGCAAACGGTCAAACGGGTCAGGCGCCAATCAATGACACTTATGGGTTAAAGGGCGGCAGTCTCCAATCAATTCAACTTATAGCGACGTGCCGATGCCCGCTTCGGCCGATCGGCGCCCCCTTTCTCCACGTCACCCGTGAAGAAAAAACGTCTGCCAACATCTACAACTACAATGACAAAGATAAAAAGAAGCCGCATTGGGTCGGGCGGACGGCTGCATACGTACTCTTACGGGGAAAATCGCGCGGAAATGGAAAACGAAGAGACCCCCAGGGTCGCCACGTTCTTGGGGGGGAGCGGCCGGCATCGTACGCGTCATCCACGTTCTCGGCGCGTATCTCCGGGGACATTCCGCGTGAGGTGAAATTCATTGCAGAAAAGGAATTTCGTATGTCCTGCAAAACAAAATCCTATTTCAACACACTCCTCATCGCACTGACGGTTTTCGGCTGTCTGACGTCCCAGCCTGGGATTGCCGGAGAATCAATAGTGATCGGTGGGAGCGGCAACGCGCTTGGTACCATGAGGCTACTGGGTGCAGCTTATGGAGAATCCGATTCCGGCGGCAAAATAATTGTACTCCCAAGCCTAGGAAGCAGCGGCGGAATCAAGGCGGTCGCCAAGGGCGCCATCGATATCGGCGTCAGCGTGAGGCCCTTGACTGCATCGGAGAAGGTGGGTCTGAACAGCATCGAATTTGCGCAAAGCCCGCTGGTCGTTGCCGTCAGAAGCGACAACCCCCTTTCATCCATGAGCAAAGAGGAGTTTATAAAAATAGTCAGAGGGAAATTCCGCATTGGCGAGAAAGGTCTGCGTGCGCGCGCGATACTACGTCCTCTGCATGATGCGGAAATTGTCCTTATCGGAAAAGCCTTTCCGGAAATTGCAGAGGCCATTGCGCAGGAAATGTCTGCGCGCAAAGATGTCACTATCGCACTCACCGCACAGGAAAGCGCCAATTTGATCGAAAAGATACCTGGCGCAGTCGGATTTTCCACACTGAACCTCATTCGCTCCGAAAACCGGCATGTAAAGGTTCTGCCCTTCGAGGGTATCGCACCCAGTGCGGAAAACATTGCCAACGGCACTTATCCGTTGGTCATGAAGTTTTATCTCGTAACCCGCGCCAATCCGCCGGCACGGATCCGGCGATTCCTCCAGTTCGTGCGTTCGGAACGCGCTCAACAGCTTCTGAAGGAATCGGGAAACTTTGATGTGGGGCAGGGGAAATGAGTCATGCTCCACATTGAGAATCAGGCCCGTGCAGTCGCATGGGCAGTGGCGTTGGTTATCGGTGCCATCGTTCTGGCCGTTCCCACGGGATATTTGTTCATCACCTATCGCTATATCGCCGGAAGCATGGAAGCCGAGGCCGAGGTCATTGCCAACGCCATCGGCCAGAACATCATCAATCGGAACCCTGGCTATTGGCAATTCGAAGAGGTGCGGATAAATGAGTACTTTTCCCGCCTTATGACCACGAATAAGGCGGAAAACGGACGCATCCTTAATCAAAAAGGCGACGTCATCGCCAATGGTCACCGGGTCTTGGCAGGCCCGGTGATAACAAGGACGCACGTCCTGACCGATGGCGGCGTTGTCGTCGGCCTGGTCGAGGTAACGCGTTCGTTCCGGCCAACAATCGTGAAGGGCGCCTTGCTTGGGTTGTTCATTGCGCCGATCGGGATTGGCCTGTTTATGCTGTTATGGCGCCTCCCTATAGGTAGCCTTTATCGCGCCCAAAGTCGGGTCAAAGAAAGTGAGAAACGCTTCCGCAACCTTGCCGAATTGACCAGCGACTGGGTTTGGCAGGTCGATGAGCGTGGCACCTATGTTTTTGCTGGAGCGAAGATTCAGGATCTGCTGGGCTATGGCCCGGAAGAGGTCCTTGGTAAAACGCCTTTCGATTTCATGCCTCCCGAAGAAGCGGCTCGGGTTGCCGATATTTTTGGGGACATCGTCAGCAAGCAAGAACCGTTTTCGTATCTGGAAAATATTAACCGGCACAAGGATGGGCATAAGGTGATTCTCGAAACCAGCGGCGTGCCTTTGGTTGCCGATGATGGTACGTTTTATGGGTTTTTTGGGACTGAACGCGACATCACCGAGCGTAAGCAGGCGGAGGAAACGATCGGGGACTTGAACGAAGCACTCGAAGACAAAGTGCGTGAACGCACGGAGCAACTGGTGAAAGCCCAGGATGAACTGGTGCGCAAGGAAAAATTATCTACGCTTGGCCAGGTGGCCGGCAGCGTTGGCCACGAGCTGCGCAACCCGCTCGGGGTAATGAGTAACGCGGTGTATTTCCTGCAAACCGTGCTCGGCGATGCGGACGAGACCACCAAAGAATACCTCGGCATTCTCAAGGACGAGATCGCCAACGCCGACCGCATCGTTGGTGACCTGCTCGACTCCGTGCGCACCAAGCCGCCGCAACCGGAAGCGGCCAACGTGAAGACACTGCTCGAGCAGACGCTGGCCAAGTGCGAAATACCTGCCAACGTCACCCTCAGTCTGGAGATT
Source organism: uncultured Gammaproteobacteria bacterium (assembly GCA_964567315.1). Taxonomy (GTDB): domain Bacteria; phylum Pseudomonadota; class Gammaproteobacteria; order CAZMMH01; family CAZMMH01; genus CAZMMH01. The sequence continues at coordinate 19,199 of CAZMMH010000005.1, read as the reverse complement.
CCGCAGGCCCTTCCCCCGTTGCTGGTCGATACCCGGCAGATTCAGCAGGTGTTCCGCAACCTGCTCAGTAACGGCGCGGAAGCCATGCCGACAGGCGGCACACTGGAAATTCGCGCCGTCGAAAACAGCGCAGAAAATACCATCACCATTAGCGTGCGCGATACCGGTAGCGGCATCACGGAGGAAGGCATGGCCCGGCTGTTTCAGCCGCTGTTCACCACCAAGCCAAGCGGCATCGGCCTAGGGCTGATGGTGGTGAAGAACCTGACCCAAGCCAATGGCGGCGAGGTCGCGGTGCAGAGTGCGCTTGGAAAGGGAACGACCTTCAGCGTCACACTGCCGCGCCAATCCGTCGGGAACGACGGAGAGAGTGCGTGACCATGGTTGCAACAACGGCATCGCGCATCACCACAGTCCAGTGGGTGTACGTGATCATTACGCTGTTCGTCACGCTGCTGCTTTGCCTGGTGTTGTTCTTTGATTCCGTGATGGATGCCTCTGTGGCCATTCGCGCCTTTGTCGGCGGCGAAGGTCTTTGGGCCAAGGCGCAAAAGGAGGCTGTACGTGACCTGGAACATTATGCCTCGTCGCGCGACGCCGCCGATTATCTGGCTTATCGCCGCCAGATCGAGGTGCCGTTGGGCGGTAGGCGGGCGCGTCTCGAGCTGCAAAAGCGCACCCCGGACCTGGCCATCGCCCGCGCCGGTCTACGCCAGGGCCACAATCACCCGGCGGACATTGAATACATGATCCCCTTCTTTCGGCGCTTCCAGCATAGCGCCCACCTGTCCAAGGTGATCCGGCATTGGACTGCCGGCGACCGGTTGATCGCTGAACTGAATAAGGTGGCTGAGGGCCTGCATGAAGAGATCACCTCGGGGCGTGAAAACCCCGCGGTCATCCGAACCTATCTCAACCGGGTGGAAGACATCAACCGGAAGGTGAGGGTCGAGGAAGACCTGTTTTCCTCGACGCTCGCGGACGCGTCCCGTTGGGCCGACAATGTTTTTCTGCTCCTGACCTATGTGATCGCGCTGTTGTTCGTTGCGCTCGGCGTGGGGCTGTCACGGCCGATCATTCACCGCATACGTCACACCGAAAATGCGCTGCTCAAAGCCCAGGACGAACTGCTGCGCGCGGAGAAACTGTCTACGCTGGGGTTGGTGGCGGGCACCGTTGGCCACGAGCTGCGCAACCCGCTCGGGGTGATGAGCAATGCCGTGTATTTTCTACAAACCACGCTCGGCGACGCGGACGAGACCATCAAGGAATACCTCGGCATCCTCAAGCACGAGATAGGTGAGGCCGATCGCATCGTCGGTGACCTGCTCAACTCCGTGCGTAGCAAGCCGCCCCAACGGGAAGCTTCCGATGTGAAGACGCTGCTCGAGCAGACGCTGGCCAAATGCCAGATACCTGCCAACGTCACCCTCAGTCTGGAGATTCCGGAGACTTTTCCCCCATTACTGGTCGATGCACGGCAGATTCAGCAGGTATTCCGCAACCTGATCAGCAACGGCGCGGAAGCCATGCCGGCAGGCGGCACACTGGAAATTCGCGCCGTCGCGAACCGCCCAGAAGATACCATCTCCATCCGGGTGCGCGACACCGGCAGCGGCATCACGCCTGAAGCCATGGCCAGGCTGTTTCAGCCGCTGTTCACCACCAAGTCAGGCGGTATTGGCCTTGGGCTGATGGTGGTGAAGAACCTGGTCGAGGCCAACGGCGGCACGGTCGCGGCGCAGAGTGAGGTTGGCAAGGGCACAACTTTCAGCGTAACGCTCCCCGCGAGCTCTTCGCCCGCCAAGGAGGGTTGAGTGCGGTTCGCCACGAAAATCGCGTTGAGCATTGCAGGGGCGGGGTTGATCATCGGGCCGGTGCTAGGGGCGTCCGTGTTCCTCGAGGCCCGCTCCCTGTTGCTGGAACGGATCGTCAAGGAGCAAGCGCAGGTTGCCACAACGGTGATGGAGAAAATCGATCACACCCTGTTTATGGCCTACGCAGATATGAAAATGATTGCGGCCGATAATTTCCTTCGGGAGTCTCTCGAAGCGCCTTCGGTGACCAAGGGAGATGCCGACACCGTGGCGGACAAGCTGGAAGAAAGGGCCAAGTTGACCGGCCCCTGGGATGAGATGGCTGTGTTTGACCGGCAGGGCCGGGCGGTATTTTCGCCCATGGGTGCGCGAAACATTGGTGCGCTGAGCGACAGCCCCATGAACCGCATCGCTTTCGACAGGGCCATGAAAGGTAAGGTTTACCATTCCGATCGGGTCGTGTGCCGGCGTACCGGCCGGCCGGTGGTGATCTTTGCTGCGCCGATCTTCGGCCGGAAAAATGCCGGCAAGGTGGTGGGCGTGCTGCTATCCCATTACGCCTGGGCCACCGCAGAGAGCGTACTTGACCAGGTCGAGGCCCAGGCCACGGTCCATCTGCTCAACCGGAAGGGCGAGGTGATCGGATGGCGTAGCGATGACCATCGGCACGCGGAATTTCGGCCGCCTCCCGGTGACAACGTGGCGCGGACTCCCTTGCCGGGTGGTGAAACAAGCTATGCCATCATGGATCGCGCTACTCATGGCGATGGGGCTTCGCTACTGGTAACTGCGCGCCAGACAGGGATAGATGCCTTCCGTGGCAACGATTGGAGCCTGATGCTCGAGATGCCGCTCAAGGTGATGTTCGCCCCGATCGTGACGCTGGCGCGAGATACCGTGCTGATGGTGGTCGGCCTGCTGCTGCTGATGGCGACGCTGGCCGCCATTCTTGGTCGTCACTTTGTCCGGCCGTTGGCCGAGCTGGTCGACGGAGTGCGGCAGGTGCAGCAGGGGCACCTCGATCGGAAAGTGGTGGTGCGCAGCAAGGACGAATTCGGCGAACTGGCGGACAGCTTCAATGCCATGGTCGGACAGTTGCACGTGACCCGGGAGGAACTGGTGGGCAAAGAGAGGCTGGCGATGCTGGGAGAGGTGGCGGGCAGTGTGGGTCACGAACTGCGAAATCCCCTCGGGGTGATGAGCAACGCGGTGTTTTTTTTGCAGACCACGCTCCAGGGCGCCGAGGCCAGCGTCACGGAATACCTTGGCATCATCCGTGACGAAATTGCCGTTTCGGAGCGCATCGTTGCGGTGCTGATGGATGCGGTGCGCACCCGGCAGCCCGAGCTCGCCGCGTACGGGGTCGTGGAGATGATCGAGCAGGTCCTACACAGAATCGCCATACCCTCCAGCGTGGTCGTCAGCCAGCACATTCCCGCAACGCTTCCCGCCGTTCGGGTCGATGCGACCCAGGTGCAAAGGGTGTTCGATAACCTGATCGCCAACGCCATCGACGCCATGCCGGAAGGCGGGACACTGGAAATCACCGCGGTTGAAAACGAATCGCAGGGAACCGTCACCATCAGCGTGCGCGACACGGGTAGCGGAATCACGGTGGAAAACATGGCCAGGCTGTTCGCGCCCCTATTCACGACCAAGGCGCGCGGTATCGGGTTAGGGCTGGTGGTGGCGAAAAACCTGATCGAGGCCAATGGCGGTCGCATTGAAGCACAAAGCCAGGCGGGTAAGGGCACCATGTTTAGCGTTACGCTGCCCTGCGAATCGTAGGTCGGGTTTCAACCCGACGGGGGCGGTGGTGGCGGGGCAAAGCCCGACCCACGGTCCAGTAGCCATCAGGAGGGCTCGAAATGAACCCGTTTGCAGCCAGCGACATTGCGCGCGCCAACATGAATCTGGAGCATCCGACCCCGCTCTACGGCGCGGACGGCCATGCCGTTTTCTGGCTCGGGATTACCGCCGAAACCGCGTTTCGCTGCAACACCTATCTCATTGTGGATCAACACGAGGCAATTCTTGTCGATCCTGGCAGTAAGGGCTATTTCCCCCAGCTCAGGCGGCGGGTCGCACAAATCGTGCCGCCGGAAAAAGTCACTGGCATGGTGCTCTGCCACCAGGATCCCGATGTGGCCGCTTCGATGACCGACTGGCTCGATGTCAATCCGTCCATACAGGTGTTCACCTCGCCGCGTACCCAGGTGCTGCTGCCGCACTACGGCCGCTCCGGCTACGCGTATTACGATGTGACCGCAGACCCGGTCTATCCACTTCCCTCTGGCGCTAGCCTGAAATTCGTCGAGGCACCGTTCCTGCATTTTCCTGGGGCCTTTGCGACCTATGACAGTCAGGCGCGCTACCTGTTTTCCGGTGATATCTGGGCTGCGCTGGATCTGGACTGGAGCTTGGCGGTCGAGTCGTTCGAACAGCATATCCCGAAAATGGACCTGTTCCACCTGGATTACATGGCCTCCAATCTTGCTGCCAGGGGCTTCGTCAGGCGTGTCGAAGAGCTTGCGATTGATGCCATCCTGCCACAGCACGGCTCGATACTCGGGCCACAACATGTGGCTGCCGCACTCGAATATCTGCGTAACCTGCGCTGCGGCACCGATATCATCTATGCAGACATGGAAAGCGATCATGGCCGATGACATGCAACGCGAACTGCAGGAGCAGATCGATGCTCTTGAACGAAAGAACAAGGGGCTGGAAGAAGGGCTGCAGCAGGCAGAAAGGTTGCGGCGGATGTTTGACCGAACGGTGCAGGAGCTCAAGGCAACCAAATCGTTGCTGATACGGCAGGGCGAACAGCTGGAAGAAAAAGTGCAGGAACGTACGCAACAAATGCTGGCCGCCCAGGACGAACTGGTACGCAAGGAAAAGCTGGCGCTGCTCGGCCAAGTGGCGGATACGGTGGGCCACGAGCTGCGGAATCCGCTCGGGGTGATGAGCAATGCGGTGTATTTCCTGCAGACCATGCTTACTGACGCGGACGGCATCACCCGGGAATATCTCGGTATCATCAAGGACGAAATCGCGGATGCGGAACGCATCGTGTCCGACCTGCTCGATGCGGTGCGCATTAAGGCTCCACAGCCGGAGGAGGTGCCGGTCGGCGAGTTGCTCGAGAAGGCCCTGCGCACATCCAAGGTACCGCCGGCGGTCTCGGTTCGGCTGGATATTCCGCAAACGTTGCCGACCGTCCGGGTCGATGCAGGCCAAATACACCAGGTGCTATGCAACCTGATTAGCAATGGTGTGGAGGCAATGCCGGAAGGCGGTGTGCTGCAAGTTGCTGCAGTGGAAAACAGGCTGGACCGAACCGTGACGATCAATATCAGGGATAACGGCAGCGGTATTGCGCCTGAAAGCCAGACCAGACTGTTCCAGCCAATGTTCACCACCAAGGCCCGCCGTATTGGTCTGGGGCTGGTGGTGGTGAAGAACCTGACCCAGGCCAACGGTGGCAGCGTCGGAATGGAAAGCGCACTGGGCAGGGGAAGTACGTTCAGCGTGACGCTGCCAAGCGGATCGTAGGAATGTAGGTCGGGTCTCAACCCGATGAGGTCGGCGGTGTCGGGCTGACGTCTGACCTGCGAGCAAGATTCATGCAGGACAAGTTGCTTGTAAGCAATGACCGGCACAAGGAGCGGGCAATGAAAATTCTGGTAGTGGACGACGATCGCCGGATTGTAAAAACAACCTGCGATATCCTGGAGGTCAAGGGACACGAGGTCATCGCCGCTTACAGCGGTGAGGAGGGCGTGGAGATGGTCAGGAGTGACCCGCCCGATTGCGTACTGATGGACTTCAAGATGCCCGGTATCAACGGGGTCGACTCGATGAAACAGATGCGGGCCATTGTGCCCGATCTGCCCGTTGTGCTGGTCAGCGCCTATGCGACCGAGGACACCATCGTGGCGGCGAAGGCTGCCGGGGCCTATGCCGTGCTGAGCAAGCCGCTCAACTTTCAGATGGTGCTCTCCTTTCTGTCCCTGCTGCGCAAGGAGGAAAGCATCCTGGTGGTGGACGACGATCCGAATTTCTGCCGGACACTGAAGGACATCCTGACCGCGAGAGGTTACCGGGTGGAAACGGAAACCGAGCCTGGTAATGTGCTTGACCATCTGGAAACGGATTACAAGCTTGCGATTGTGCTTGATCTCAAGCTGGGTGCGGTGAACGGTACGGATGTGCTGAAGGAAGTGCGGGCAAAGTACCCTTCCAAGCCGGTGGTGCTGGTGACCGGTTTCGGTGAGGAGATGTCAAAATCCATTGAAAAGGGCCAGAAAATAGGTGCCTACACCTGTCTGTACAAACCGTTTGAAATAGACAGCCTGCTTGAGACGCTCGAGGAGATACGTCTCAACAAGCTGCAAAACGCGCTGACAACGGCATAAAGGCTGCAGAAGTGTGATGCAAACAGAAAGCATCCTGGTAGTGGACGATGACCCGAATCTCAGGAAGACGCTCGCCGATATCCTGAAGGTCAAGGGCTATGAAACCGTTGTCGCCGCAAACGGGGCGGAGGCTATCGCGGCGGCAGAAAAGGGGCCTGTCACTCTGGCGCTGATCGATTTGATGCTGCCGGACATGCCCGGCCTCGAAGTCATGGCGCACATCAAGGCCATTTCACCGTTGACGGAAGCGATTATTCTGACCGGACACGCGTCGATGGACTCGGCTATCGAAGCCACCCGCCAGGGGGCCTATTCCTATCTGCTCAAACCCTACCAGATGGACGAGTTGTTGCAGCGTGTCAGGCATGGCGTCGAGCGCCATCAGGCACAGGAGGAAATCCTCCGCCTGGCCTCTTTTCCCAGGTTGAATCCCAGCCCGGTGATCGAAATCGACGCTAGCGGGGCGGTGAGCTATCTCAACCCGGCGGCCGAAAGGGAATTTCCCGATTTTGCCGAAAAGGGACAAGCTCATCCCTTGCTGCAGAGCTCGGCTGATATGATCGGCAGCCTGCGGGAAGGTAAGGAGCAGGGCGATGCCATCCATGAATGCAGGTTAGGCGAGACAATTTATGAGCTGCATATTTCGTATGTCCGCGAAGTGGATCTTATTCGTGTATACGTGCTGGACATCACCTTGCGCAAACTGGCCGAGGATGAACTTTTTCTGCTCGCCACCACCGACAGCCTCACCGGCATCGTCAACCGCCGGCAGTTCGCCACGGTTCTGGCGAGAGAAGTGGAGCTCGCAAAAAGGTATGGCACGCCCGTGTCGCTGGCCATGTACGACCTCGATTTGTTCAAGCGCGTGAACGATACCTTCGGCCACGATGCCGGCGACTACGTGTTGCAGGCGGTCACCTGCCTGGTGAAAAGGAATATCCGGGCCACAGATGTTGTGGCGCGCTGGGGCGGAGAGGAGTTCATGTTACTCATGCCGCAGTCGGACGTGGGCGTTGGGACGAATGTGGCAGAGAAGTTGCGGCTGGCAATCGCCGAATACGATTTTGACAAGGTGGGCAAGCTGACGGTAAGTTTCGGCGTCACCGCAGTCGCGGCAGAGGATGATAAGGATTCGCTGCTGAAGCGTGTGGACGATGCGCTTTACCGTGCGAAAGAAAATGGCCGGAACCGTGTCGAGACACTGGCCGCCAAACAGCGATGACGCACGTGAACTGGGATGACCTGCCGGCTATCAAGCAACATCGAAGGAGGCTTTGATTCCAGCCTCGACACCGGAGCAGTGGTTTAGCGCGGTACCTGCTCAAGTGCAAGCGGTATATTGAGCGGAGCCCTGTCCGGGCCCGGGAGGGTTGCATATCCCGGGGAGTATCGAGGGTCGGGCTTCCAGGCAAACGACGTCGGTGCGTCGTCGACCCTGCTGATGGCCCACCGCCTGTACGGACCGCCAGGCCTGTCGGCGGCGAGCAGGCAGCGGGCGTCTCGCGAACCGTTTGGCACCCAACTCGATGGTGCCGGCGTGCACGCGTTTCGTGCTGCCGTCGGCTGGGCGGTTCCACTTGCCTCCGCGGCGTTTAAGCGACAGATCGAGGATGCCTTGGGTAGGCGCGTTGGACATACGGCGCGTGGTCGTCCGGGGCGTTACATTGGTGAATCGCTGGCATTTGTCTATGACCCCTTTGGGGTTGCCTTTTGGGCTTCCATTGGGCGGATGTGGTGGGGAAGGTGTGCGAGTTCCCGTCGCTTGGGAATTGATCCCTGACCGCCATTCCGCCGCCCTCGACATTTCGCCGCTAGGCGCAAGGAGTCTCTGCCGTGAAACGCCAGGCCGGTTCGCCGGACCGACTGTTGGTGATTCTGACATGGGCGCTGCTCGGCGCCGCGTATCTGATCGGGTCGTACCGATGGCTGGCGCTGGCCATGCTACCGGTCTTCGCGCTGACGCTCCGCTACGCGACCATACGTACTGTCAGCTTGGCGCTTCTGGTGCTGTTGACGGTCGTGGGGCCGAGCCTGCTGCTGCTTTTTGTCGACCATTTGCCCTTTATCGTCATAAAGCTGGTGGGCCTTGTGTTGTTCGGGCTGTGCGTCTGGCTGTACAAGCCCCTGCGCAGCGCGCAGGACTGGGCGCGGGTCGGCAGGTTTGATCGGCGGACCTTCGGCTATCTGGCCCTAATCGTCATGTTGGCCGCGGCGTCGCTGGCCGGCTGGAGCTTTGTCGTCATCCCGAATTTTCACGGAAATAGGGTCTTGGCGCCCCATATCGCCGCGCCGCTGATCTTTGTCTACATGCTTATGTTTGCACTGATCAATTCGGCGGTCGAGGAGTTCAAATGGCGGGGCGTCATGCTGGGCGCGTTCGACAATGCCTTCGGCGCCGGAGCCTTCTCCGTGTGGATGCAGGCCTTGAGTTTCGGGACCGCACATTACCACGGGCCATTTCTGTACGGCTGGCTGGGCGTCGGTCTGACGACCCTGTTCGGTCTGCTGGTCGGGCTGCTGCGCCGGCAGAGCTGCGGCATCGTCGCTCCGTGGGCGGCGCACGCGGTAGCGGATTTCGTTATCCTTTGCCTGGTCTACCATTTCGGAAGCGGCGCCTAGTGGTCCAAGCGTGCAAGAAATCGACTGCGCGCACGCTCGGCACAACCAAGGACGACGCCCCGCGGAGGCGGGGCGTCGTTGCAAAGCGGTCCAGGGTTTTAGGCGGGCTCACCGCTCAGCTCGCCGTCCAACGGCAAGGCACCAGCGGCATCGCTGTCAGGCGCATCCGCAAAGCGTCAGCCCGGCCCGGCTCCGATATGCGCCCGACGGATGAGCCCTGCCCGTGGAGCTGTTTGGCCAAATCGTGGTTGGTCACCCCATCAAGGGCGTCAGGCGTCTCGAAGAACGTGTTGAACCCGTTGATGATCGCCTGAAGGTCAGCGTCGTACCCGCGCATATCAAGGATAAACCACAAAGGATCGAGAGTGACGAGACTGATCTGGATTGGCATAACGATGATCGTGCTGCCATTTGTGGTGATGGCGCTCGAATACCTCTGGGCACTTCTTTCCGCTGCGACCGGCGAGCACTTTGCGTCCGCGGGTTTTTGGGGGGTGGCGCTCGGCTATTTCTCGATCCCGGTGGGCGCAGCGCTGTTCATCGTGGGTTTACTTGCGTGGCTGGTTCGGCGCTAGTGGACGCCGAAGGCTACGGCAGGGTCTGATTTTGACTGGTTGCCAGCGTGCCACGGAGGCGGGGCGACGCCTGCCGAGTGTCCGTTGAGCCCGGGGAAGTCCATCGGCTGCTGGTTGAACCGCTGCGCAGGCTGAGCGGCAACATCTCGCGCCGCGGGTGGCGCACGCGGTGTCGAACTTCGTTGTCCTTTGGCGGGTCTATTATTTCGGCCACTGTGCCTCGTCGCTCGCGCAGGCGGATCAGCGTGCCCCGGTGGCGGCAGGCCCGGCTGATGTAGGGCGTCGCGTCGGCCGATATTCCTTTTCATCAGGTCTATGCTGTCGGTATGCCCCGGTCCGGTTGTGTCGGCAAGTGCAGGTGATTGCGCGTCAGGGCGTCGGCGTGTCCGGCGCAGCTCCATTTCGATCATTTCGCAGGAGTCAATAGATGACTCGTTCACTGGATTTTCCCCGCAACGGCGACAAGGAGAATTCGCCGTTCTATGAAGAGTATCTGGTCAGGCTGCTGGAGGAGCGGGACCGGGTCGGATTGACGGATATGGTCTTCGAGATCGACGCCATCATGATGACGGTCGACCCCGGCCGGTCCATCAATTACGTGGCCGAGCTTTGCCTGATGACGCCCTATCACTACCTGGTGACGCTGGAGAGTGAGTCCCACTGGACCCACGTTCTGCGGATCGGTCCCGCCAACCCGGATCTGCTGGTCCGCGAGGTCAAGGATCCGAAGATTCAAGGCATCTTCCGCAGCCTGAACGAGGTCTACCCGATCGGGGCGCGCAAGCCCAACAGCCGGTATATGGGCGAAATCCTTCGTGTCGGCGATCTGGGTCGCGTGGTGGAACTGCAGCAGGAACGGGAGTTCCGCTTCTTCTCCCGGGAGCAGGTCAGGGGAATGGAGCTGCCGGGCAACGTCGCCGTCAGCAAGCCTTCGCCCTATACCCACAATGTCGTCGGCTACATGGAGCGGCAGCCGGAACAACCGCGGGTCTACGCGCTGGGCGACAGTTCGATTCGTGCCGACGTGCAGGACGCCTACCTCGCCGCGAAGGCGCTGCAGGCGAAGCACCGGATCGACGACCTGCTGCTGCCCGTCGATCACCTGGCCACCCGGGTCTACAGTCAGAACCGCGAGGTCGCCATTTTGGAGTGGTTGTCCCTGTCGAGCTACTACTACTGGGGCTCATACGACATCAAGGACCAGAACTCGTCGACCAATGTCACCAAGAACGTCCACTACGACGAAGAGGTGCGCAGCCCCGCCAAGGTGTTCACTGCGAACAATACACCGTACTTCGTCAACCACCTGGAACACCTGCCTTCTCCCACGGAGACCTTTGTCCGCAACTACGGCCCGCGCCTTCATCACCTGGCCCTGTCCGTGCGTGACGGCGAGCGCGATGGCATGGAGAACATCGAATACGTGGTGAGCCAGATCAGGCAGGAGGGTCAGGACTTCCTGCTTGACGTGATCGGTTCCAAGGAAGAGGGCCTCAAGCAGATATTCTCCAACGCCTCCGAACACTCATCCCTGATCATCGAATACGTCCAGCGCTTCGGAGAATTCAGCGGTTTCTTCACCAAACAGAACGTGGCCGCGTTGACCCATGCCGCCGGCGTGGCCGACGAACTGATAGAACTGCAGGCGGAGGCGGGCGGCGCAACGGACAAGTAGCACGGGGCGGGACATGCTTGACCGGGGTCGCCGTGGTGGCGGCAGGGCTTGGCCGGGGCCGGCCGGGACAAATATCAGTGAGTGCAGCCGCCATCGTGCGGCTGCGCCCACCGTCCTTGGCGCGATAGAGCGCTTCGTCACACTCGCTCAGGATACGGTCGGCCGGCACTTCGGCGTCCCGGGGCCTTGCGCGACCGCCTGAAGCGGTGGGCAGCCGAGGGTTACTCAAATCGGCGGGTCCGTTTAACGAACCCCCTACCTGCCGCACCCGCTTGCTGGTAATTTAGACGGCGATCGCACACTCTTCCTCACGATGCCAGATACCAGACAAGCAAACTCCCAGTCGGTTTGTTCGCGCCTTATCCAGGCCGCGCGCGAATGTTTCCTCGCCGACGAATACCACAACGTCACCACCCGGCAAATTGCGAAAAAGGCCGAGGCGAACGCGGCGATGATCCGCTATTACTTCGGCAGCAAGGAAGGGCTCTACGAGGAGATGTTCCGGGAGACGATGGCGCCCCTCCTGGATGTCCTGGATAGCCCCGCCTTCCAGTCGGCCGACGGCTTCGGCGCACTATTGCACATCTACTACCAAACGATGACCGTGCACCCGGAATTTCCGAAGCTGATCCTGCGGGTGCTCGCGCTGAACCAGGGACCCGGAAGACGTTTCGTTCTCCAGTTGATCGAGCGGGGCCGGAGCCAGGGTGCCAAACGTATTGCGGAACTGAAGGGCAAGGGCGAGATTGCGTCGTCGCTGACACCGGACGTGATCCGTATGGCCTTCGTCAGCCTTGCGATGACGCCCATGCTGCTCAAAGAGGTTTTCGAACAGCAGTGGGGGCACGTGATCGAGCCGGAGTTCATGCGCGAACTGGCCGAGTTCAACGGCCGTATGTTTGCGGCGGGGCTTGCCCTGGCCGCCGATGGGCCGCAGCAGAAATAGCAGGGCCCCGGGCAGCGAACAGCGCAGGCAGGACGGGTATCCATAAGATTACCATCGCATATCGCGGGTGCGCGAGATTTGGCGACCTGGGTGCACTGTCCGATGCGGCGGCCGGCCGGATACCCACTGGCACACCCGCCATATCGCTCGCCCGTCCGACGCCGTGCAACGGGTGACTACCGAAAAGGTGTTTCGTCGGCCGCGAGATCTCCGATACCGCCTGTGATTTAGGGGGAACGTCCCTAAACCGGACGGCCGTGAGGGGCGTGGGCCCGGCACGGTCGGGCCGCGGTCCGTTTCGTTGCCCCCATGGCCAAGGGTCTGGACGCCGGAACACGGCCATGGAGACCGCTGGTGTAAGCGCCTTTTTGAACCTTTGTTTGGGTTCCCGTCATTCTGTCTTTTATCCATGCCCTATATGTGTGTTTTGGTGTTTATTAGCCACTGACTTCGTGTGGGCAATAATTGGGTTTAATGTCCATAGCGTTTATATGGCGAATGTAACTTTCTCCATGTTTTGCTTGGGTTATTGCGGCTTCTAGATCCGTTTTGGGGTCATGGTTATTGTAGGTTCACAACTCGGCCATCGGGTGGCGTTATCACATTATCGCCAGATGTTGTTTGTGAAATTGAAGATCATCCTAATATTCATACACACCACAAGTAGTCGTAGTTTACGTTGGATTAATGTTTCTTCGAATTAATTGAGTTAAAAAAGTTGACCGCCAAGGTGGGAGAGAGAAAGTTTAGTTCACTAATCCGAGTTATTTCGGCCTGAGAAAAAATCTTCTTTTAAAAAAATTCCCAGGTCTCGGGCGAATGGTCGCAATGGAGTTGCACGGCACTATGAAACGATTGATCCGAATTTTGCTTCCGGCCTTTGTGCTGTTGCTGGCCGGGACGGCACACGCGTCGATGTTGAGCAAGCTCGACGGCACGCCTGCGTCGATCAGTGGCTATGCCGGTAAGGGCCAGTGGCTGGTGGTGATGATCTGGGGCGCCCACTGCACCGTGTGCAACGCAGAGGTGGAGAAATACGTCGATTTTTACCACGCCCATAAGGACAAGGACGCCACCGTCCTGGGGATTTCGATGGACGGCAAGCAGCGCTTGGGCGAGGCGAAGAAGTTTGTTTCCCGCCACCATGTGGATTTCCCCAATCTAATCGGCGAACCAGAAGCGGTGACGCAGATGTTCACCAATCTCACCGGCGCAACGTGGGTCGGCACCCCCAGCTTCATGATCTACGACCCCAAAGGGAAGCTCGTGGTGCAGCAGGTCGGTGCGCCGCCGGTGGAGCAGATCGAGTCCTTTATCAAGCGCAACAGCTGAAGGCGCCGCGCGGCAAGCCAGGTGCCTGGTCTCGTTCGGGCTCGAGGCGAGGAGGAACTGGTCGGCCCCGAATTCCAACGGCAGTGAAGTTGGTGTGGGTTCGACGTAGGAGGCAGTACCCGTGAAGGCGGCCCTGTCAGCCATTCGCGAGGCAGCCGCTGCAACGGCGGAAAAAAATATAACGAGGAGGAGGAGGTTATGAAGCGCCGCAGCTTTTTGAAGGCCGGCACCCTGGGAGTCGCAGGTGCCGTCAGCGGTGTCGGGATGCTGTCGTGGACACCACGCAGTGAAGCCGCCACCATCACCAAGACCTACTACATCACCGACGGCACCATCGCACAGCCGGAGGGCACCCTGGTCTACTTCAGGGGCTTCAGTGATGCCCCCGGCCAGCTCAACGTCCCCGGGCGGCCGATGATCGTTTCCCAGAACGATACGGTCACCGTCACCATCGTCAACACCCTGTCCAGCACCCACAGTTTCGTCATCGACGGCGTGGTAGACAGCGGTCCCATCGGCGGCGGCCAGACCAAGACGGTCCAGTTTACCCCGTCGACGCCCGGCACCTTCATGTTTTATGACAGCCTGAATGCGCCGTACAACCGTGTCACCGGGCTGCACGGCGGCTTCGCCGTCATGCCCCAGGGAAGTTCCAACGAGCTCTACCCGGGCAGCCCCACCTTCGTCAAACAGCTGGTGTGGGTGCTCAACGACTGCGACCCGGCGTGGAACAGTGCGGTGCAATCCGGCCGGACGCCGCCGTCTTCGTACACGCCGCGCTTCTTCACCATCAACGGTCTGAGTTCCCGGCCACCGGGTGCGCCCGATTCGGGCAACCCGGCCATCGACGCCATGGTGAACCTGGACACCGCTCCTCATGGTTCCATCGGCGACCGGACGTTGCTGCGGGTGCTCAACGCCGGTATGGGTTCCCATTCCATGCACTGGCACGCGAACCACGTCGAATGGCTGACCCAGAACGGGCAGATCCGTCCTGCCGTCTGGAGGAAGGACATCATCGGGCTGCGCAACAACATGGGCTCGGTGGATGTGATCTATCCGTTTGAAATGCCGCCCGACGCCTATCCGCCCGTCACGACCGGCGTGTACCCCATGCATCTGCACAACGAAATGACGCAGACCGCAGGTGGGGGCCTCTACATGTTCGGCACCATGACAGACATTTACTTCGAATAGGAGACGGGCAATGAAAAGTTCTTCGACTACCGGCGGCGGTTCCATGGGCCAGGCCTGCTACGTTTATCCCGGTGCCCCCGCGACGCCGGGCATTGTGACGCCGGACATCGAATTCGACCGTGGCATCTACATGAACGGTTCGATGACCATGGACGACGGCAACGTGGTGACCATCTGGGGTTTCACCGATACCGCCAACGGCGGTGGCCAGATGAACGGTATGGGCGGGGGCCAGTTTCCCTCGCCGGCCATTCGTGTTACCGAGGGGCAGATCGTGCATACCGTGCTGACCGTGCCGCAGATGTGGATGCACACCATCCATCATCATGGCATCGAGCCGGGTTGGCAGGACGACGGCGTCGGCCACATCTCCTGGGACGTCCAGGGCACCTACACGTATCAATGGAAGCCGGCGCAGGCCGGGACCTATTTCTACCACTGCCACACCAACACGGTGCTGCACGCGGAAATGGGCATGTACGGCGCGCTGATCGTGGACCCGGTGCCGGACCCCAACGACCCGCCCGGGACCAAGCGCGCCTTCGCCGGTGGTCCCGCCTATGACGTGGAGGCGGTCTGGGCCTGCGACGAAATCGATGCGACCTGGCACACCCTGCCATGGTACGCCGGCACCTGCGGTGGCGACGTGGGCCTGAACGACCTCAATCCGCAGTACTTCGTTATCACCGGTGTGGATGGTGCCACCTCGGCGCTGACCAATCCCGCGGTGGCGGTGAGCATGTCCGCCGGGCAGACCCTGTTGGTGCGCTACATCAATGCCGGCTATTTCCCGCAGAAGGCTGACTTCGGTGGTTTGACCGCGACCCTCGTGGCCTCGGATGGCCGGCCGCTGCCGGGACCGGTGGATGTGACCACGCTCGACACCAGTTCGGCGGAGCGCTACGACATCATTTTCAAGCCGACTACCGCCGGGACTTATACGGTGACGATTCAGTACCTGCATTACGTCACCGGACAGGTCGTGGGAACTGCGAGGACGACGATTACCGTCACCTGAGGTCGCAGGCTCGCAGTCTGGAAGGGCGTGCGCCCTTCCGCCCTGCCAAGGCGGCGCCGCAGGCTCAATGCGGCGCCGTCCACCCTATTTCCGATGCGGTGTAGATGTTGATGAATTTCGCGAAGCGTCTCTTCGTTGCCTGGCTGTGCGTGGTGGCGGCCATCGTTGTTGTCGGTTTTTGCTCCTGCCTCCACCCCGCCAACGCCGCGCCGGCCCAAACGGTGGCTACCGATCACGCCCAGGCGGCCGATCTCGTCGAGGGCAATCACGGCAACGGCCATGGCGTAGCCAAACTCTGGGTGTGTCCCATGCACCCGGAAATCATGCTGTCCCATCCGGGCCACTGCCCAGTCGACGGCACGAAGCTGGTGCCCTATCACTATCACGCCGGTGACACCCTGCCGACGTCCGGAAATGGGCTGAACGCCATGCATGCCATGCATATCGGCCATCCGGACGTGCCGGGCCCGGCGGCGAGTGCCTCGGCACAAGGCAAGGCCAAACCCAAGATGTGGGTCTGTCCCATGCACCCGCAGATCATGCAGGACCATCCGGGTCACTGCCCGATCTGTGGCATGAAGCTGGTGCCCTACCACGGCGCCGCCGCGCACAGCATGCAGATGCCGGCGGGCGCTATGCACGCCGCCCAGCCACATGTGCCGAGCCTGATGCCGAGTGGGTCGGGGCAAGCCAAGACCAAGGCGAAGATGTGGGTGTGCCCCATGCACCCGCAGATCACGCAGGACCATCCGGGTCACTGCCCGATTTGTGGCATGAAGCTGGTGCCCTACCACGGCGCCGCCGCGCACAGCATGCAGATGCCGGCGGGCGCTATGCACGCCGCCCAGCCACATGTGCCGAGCCTGATGCCGAGTGGGTCGGGACAAGCCAAGACCAAGGCGAAGATGTGGGTGTGCCCCATGCACCCGCAGATCATGCAGGACCATCCGGGCCACTGCCCGATCTGCGGCATGAAGCTGGTGCCCTATCACGGCAGCGGCGCTCAAATGCACATGCCGGGTCATATGGCGGCTGAACCGGAACACGGCAAGGCCGCCGTTGCCCCCGCGCCAAAGAAGGCCGCGTCCGCTGACCATGCGCACGTGCCGAGTCTCGTGGCGGGTGCCTCGGCACAGGGCAAGGCCAAGCTGTGGGTCTGTCCCATGCATCCGCAGATCATGCAGGACCATCCGGGTCACTGCCCGATTTGTGGCATGAAGCTGGTGCCCTATCACGGCGCCGATGGCGCCGGGCGCGGGGTGGAGCTGCGCGTCTCGTCGGCGACCCAGCAAAAACTGGGTGTGCGCGTTGCCAGTGCCAAGCGCATCGATATCGGCCAGCCCATCGTCACCTACGGTACGGTGCAGCCGAACGAGAATATCGTGCAGGAGATTACCCCGAACGCCACCGGCGTCATCCGCAAGCTCTACGTCACCGCGGTGGGCGACCGGGTTGAGGTCGGGCAGCCCCTGTACGAGATCTATTCCGAGCAGCTGTTCAAACGCCAGAACGACCTGATCGACAACGACGACCGGATGCGTCAGACCATGACCAGCATCCGGATGACCAACGAACAGAACGAGCGGACGCTGCGCGCCATGCAGCAGGGCGGCTCCATTCTGGCGGAGCGGCAAAAGCTGAACATGCGCCAGGCCAACGAACGGAACGCCCTGATGCTCGAGACCATCGTGCGCGAGGACACCCGCCTGCGCGACCTGCTCAACTACGGCGGCATCACCGACGCCATGATCAAACATGTGCTCGAGACCCGTGACGCCTACGACGTCTTCACCGTGCGCGCCACCCATCCCGGATATGTCACCGCCATCAGCGTCCACCCCGGCAGCCGCGTCAAACCTGACACCGTGCTGTTCAAGACCGCCGATCTGTCACGGGTCTGGATCGATATCGCCCTGTATCCGGACCAGGCGCCCTGGGTCGCCTACGGAGATCCGGTGACCCTGTCGCTGCCCTACACGAACCTCCCTCCCATGAGCGGCCGGATCAGCTTCATCAGCCCGTTGGCGGACAGCGGCACCGGCATCGTCCACGCCCGTGTGGTGCTGGACAACACGGATGGCGAGTTGCGCCCGGGCGCCTTCGTGGACGCGACCGTGCGCGCCCGCCGGCACCGGGCCGTGGCCATACCACGCACGGCCCTGCTGCGCACGGGTGAAGGCGATATGGTGATGCTGGCGCTCGGGAACGGTCACTTCATGCCCGCCCGCGTGCGCACCGGCCTGGAAGACGGCGATCGGGTGGAGATCCTGAGCGGGCTGGAGGCCGGGGCCAAGGTGGTGGTGAACGGCCAGTTCCTGCTCGATGCGGCGGCGGAATTGAGCAGCGCCGCCCAGCGCATGCAGGCCACGGTGCCCGCCGGCCACGACGGCGACTGAGTCATGATTGCACGCCTCATCCGCTGGTCCCTGGACAACCGGCTCATGGTGCTGCTGGCGGCCCTGTTCGTGGCCGTCGCGGGTACCTACGCCGCGCGGCATATCGCGCTGGACGCCATCCCGGACCTGTCCGACGTGCAGGTCATCGTCAAGACCCAATACGCCGGTCAATCGCCGCAGACGGTGGAGGATCAGGTGACCTATCCCCTGACCACGGCCCTGCTGTCGGTGCCCGGTTCCACTGCGGTGCGCGGCTTCTCGATGTTCGGCGAGTCCTACATCTACGTGATCTTCAAGGACGGCACCGATCCCTACTGGGCGCGCAGCCGGGTGCTGGAATACCTCAGCCAGGCGCAGCGGCAGCTGCCCGACGGCGTGCATCCCTCCCTGGGACCGGACGCCTCGGGTGTGGGCTGGGTGTTCGAATACGCCCTGGTCGACCGCGGACACCACTACGACGCCGACCAGCTGCGCACCCTGCAGGACTACTTCCTCAAGTACGAACTGCAGAGCGTGCCGGGCGTGTCCGAGGTGGCCAGCGTCGGTGGCGTGGTGCGCGAATTCCAGATCGAGGTGGACCCCAACCGTCTGGACCGCTACGGCCTGAGCCTGCAGCAGGTGGAGGCCGCCGTGCGTGCCAGCAACGCCGAGGTGGGCGGCTCGGTGGTGGAGATGGGGCAGGCCGAGTACATGGTCCGCATGCGTGGCTACCTCAAGACCCTGAAGGACATAGGCGCCATCCCCCTGGGCAAGGTGCGGGAAGGGATGCCGCTGCGGCTGCGCGACGTGGCCCATATCCAGACCGGGCCCCAGGCACGCCGCGGCGTTGCCGACCTCGACGGCGAAGGGGAGGTGACCGGCGGCATCGTGGTCATGCGCTACGGCCAGAACGCGCTGGATACCATCCGCCGGGTCAAGGCGCGGCTGCAGGAACTGCGGCGCGGCCTGCCGCCGGGGGTGCAGCTGGTGGTCACCTACGACCGTTCCGGCCTGATCCACCGCGCCATCGACACCCTCAGCCAGAAGCTGGTGGAGGAGTCCCTGGTGGTGGCGCTGGTGTGTCTGCTGTTCCTGTTCCACCTGCGCTCGTCCCTGGTGGCGGTGGTGACGCTGCCGTTGGGCATCCTCGCCGCCTTCATCGTGATGCGCGCCCAGGGCATCAGCGCCAACATCATGTCCCTGGGCGGCATCGCCATCGCCATCGGC
>CAZMMH010000004.1:4671-28645 GCA_964567315.1 uncultured Gammaproteobacteria bacterium | reverse complement strand
CTGATGAACGTCGTGGTGCCGCAGCAGATCGGCGCCCGCGACGTGGCCTTCCCCTTCCTCAACTCGGTCAGTTTTTGGCTCACCGCGGTCAGCGCCATGCTGATCATGGTCTCGCTCGCGGTCGGTGAGTTCTCCAAGGCCGGCTGGACCGGCTATCCGCCGCTGTCGGAGCTGAACACCAGTCCGGGTACCGGAGTCGACTACTGGATCTGGAGCATTCAGATCGGCGGTATCGGCACCCTGCTCACCGGCGTCAACTTCTTCGTCACCATCGCGAAGATGCGCGCGCCGGGCATGCGCCTGATGAAGATGCCGGTGTTCTCCTGGACCATCCTGGTAACGACCGTCCTGATCATGTTGTCTTTCCCGGTCCTGACCGTGACCCTGGCCCTGCTGTCGCTCGACCGCTACGCGGACATGCACTTCTTCACCAACGGCATGGGCGGCAACATGATGCTCTACCCGAACCTGTTCTGGATGTGGGGCCATCCCGAGGTCTACATCGTGATCCTGCCGGCCTTCGGCATGTTCTCGGAAATCGTCTCGACCTTTTCGCAGAAGCGCCTGTTCGGCTACAAGTCGATGGTCTACGCCACCAGCGCCATCGGCGTGCTGTCGTTCTCGGTCTGGCTGCACCACTTCTTCACCATGGGCGCCGGGGCGGACGTCAATGCGGTGTTCGGCATCGCCACCATGATCATCGCGGTACCCACCGGGGTGAAGATCTTCAATTGGCTGTTCACGATGTTCCGCGGCCGCGTGCAGATGACCACGCCTATCCTGTGGACCCTGGCCTTCATGGTCTATTTCAGCATCGGCGGCATGACCGGGGTACTGCTGGCGGTGCCGCCCGCCGACTTTGTGCTGCACAACAGCGAGTTCCTGGTCGCCCACTTCCACAACATGCTTATCCCGGGCGCGCTGTTCGGCTACTTCGCCGGCTACGCCTACTGGTTCCCGAAGATGTTCGGCTTCCGCCTGGACGAGAAGTGGGGCAAGCGCGCCTTCTGGGCCTGGGTCGTCGGTTTCGGCCTTGCCTTCATGCCGCTCTACGCCCTCGGTTTCATGGGCATGCCGCGGCGGCTCGACCACTACACCAACCCGGCCTGGCAGCCGCTGCTTGAGGTGGCCATGGTCGGTACCGTACTCGTGCTGGCCGGCATCATCCTGCAAGGCATCCAGCTCTTCGTCTCGATCAGGAACCGTGATGCCCTGCGCGACGCGACCGGCGATCCGTGGAACGGCCACACCCTGGAGTGGTCGCTCTCGTCGCCGCCGCCGTTCTACAACTTTGCCATCACGCCGACGGTCGAGGAGCTCGACGCCTTCGCCGATATGAAGGAGAAGGGTGTCGCGTACCGGCGTCCGGCCCAGTACGAGGACATCCACATGCCCAAAAATACCTCGATCGGCTTCATCATCGGCATGTTCGCCTTCGCCTTCGGCTTTGCGATGATCTGGCACATTTGGTGGCTGGCCATCGCGGGCGCGCTGGGCATGCTGGTCTCCGTGCTGGTGCGCGCCTCCAGCGAGGACACCGACTACTACGTCAAGGCGGCCGAGGTCGAGCGGATCGAGAACGCGCACTTCCGCGCGCTCGAATCCTCGAGCAAGGCACCGCCCGTGCCGTTCTCCGGCACCGTCGTTCCTCCCACCTTCGCGCATCAGCAGGCGTAAACCATGACTGCACAAGCAATGACCCATCCCGGCGGCCATGTCGCCGACCACCACGAAGGCCACGACCCGGTAGGCAGCACCATCTTCGGGTTCTGGCTCTACATCATGACCGATTGCGTCCTGTTCGCGACGCTGTTCGCCACCTATGCGGTGATGAGCGGCAACTTCGCGGGCGGGCCGACCGGCAAGGAACTGTTCAGCCTGCCCTACGTGTTCGGCGAGACGATGTGCCTGCTGTTCAGCAGCGTGACCTACGGCTTCGCCATGCTTTCCATGAAGAAGGGCAACAGGAGCCAGGTGATGTTTTGGCTAGGCCTGACCTTTCTGCTCGGCCTGGGCTTCATCGGCATGGAACTGCATGAGTTCACGCACATGATCATGGAAGGCAACGGTCCCTGGCGCAGCGGCTTTCTGTCATCCTTCTTCACCCTGGTCGGTACCCACGGCACCCATGTGACCTTCGGCCTGATCTGGATCGCCACCATGATCGCCCAGGTCTGGGGCAAGGGGCTGACCACTTCGGTCCAGTCCCGCCTTGTGCGCCTGAGCCTGTTCTGGCACTTCCTGGACATCGTCTGGATCGGTGTCTTCACCGTCGTCTACCTGATGGGGGTCATGCAATGAGCCACGCCGCACAGGAAGTCCCCTACCACGGCACGTTCAAGGGCTATGCCACCGGCTTCGTCCTCTCCATCATCCTGACCGCCGTCCCCTTCGGGCTGGTCATGAACGGGAGCCTGCCGCGCACGGCGATCATGGTCGGCATCTTCCTCGCCGCCCTGGTCCAGGTCGGCGTGCATCTGCACTACTTCCTGCACCTGGACACCTCGCGCGGGGAGCGCGGGAATGTCCTGAGCCTGCTGTTCACCGGGCTGATCATGCTGATCTTCATCGTCGGCACCGTCTGGATCATGTACAACCTGCGTGTCCGCATGATGGACCACGGCCCGGCCATGTCCATGCCCGGCATGACCATGTCGGCGCCGGCGACGGCGCCGGGCCAGCGCTCCTGAGCATGCCATGGTCGTGAACGGTTCCCTTTCCCTGGCCCGGCCGGGCCAGGTCTTCGGCAACTACCTGGCGATGGCCAAGCCGGGCATCGTGATGGGCAACCTGGTGACCCTGGCCGGCGGCTTCTTCCTTGCGTCCCGGGGCATGGTCCACATCCCGCTGTTGCTGGCGACGATGGCAGGGCTCGCCCTGGTCGTTGCCTCCGGCTGCGTCGTCAACAACATCATCGATCGCGATATCGACGGGCTGATGCGACGCACCGGCAATCGCCCCCTGGTGCGTGACGCCGTATCGCCCCAGTCCGCGCTGGTCTACGCCTTCACCCTCGGGCTGGCCGGCTTTGCGCTGTTGGTGGCCGCGACCAATCCGCTGACCACCTTTATCGCGGCCATCGGCTATGTGATCTACGTCGGCGTCTACAGCCTGTACATGAAGCGCAACTCGATCTACGGCACGCTGGTCGGCAGCCTGTCCGGTGCCGTGCCGCCGGTGGTCGGCTACTGCGCAGTGGCCGGCCGCTTCGATCTCGGCGCGCTGATCCTGCTGGCGATCTTCAGCCTGTGGCAGATGCCGCATTTCTACGCCATCGCCCTGTTCCGGCTGCGCGACTACCAGGCGGCGGGGATCCCGGTGTGGCCGGCGGTCAAGGGAATCGCCTCGACCAAGCGGCAGATCCTGCTGTACATCGTTGCCTTCACGGCCGCGGCAGCAGCGCTCAGCCTGACCGGCTATGCCGGCCACGCCTTCCTCGCGGTCAGCCTGGCCATGGGCGTCTATTGGTTCCGTCTGGCCTGGACGGGCTGGAGTACGGGCGACGCGCAGGCCTGGGCACGCAAGCTGTTTTTCTACTCCATCCAGGTCGTATTCGCGCTCAGTTTCGCCATGTCGCTCGACTTCGTGCGCTGAGCCAACGGGACTGAAACAGCAAAGGGGCGGGGGGCAACTGCGCGGGGCGTTCCGGACAGCCAGCGCAACCGCCAGCGCAACCGCTGGTTGCATTACTGCCGGCGGCACCTTGGGTGAAGCGCGCGGACTCGCCATCCGGGACCGGCAATTCCACCTCAAAGACATGAGCGAAGAGGCCGCGGCCGTTACCGGCCCCTTTCCGCTTTCGCCGAGGCACCTGCGCCGAATAGCGCCTAGGACGCCCGCCGAGTGAAGATATTTGAGGCCGTTCGCAGGCTGTACTTGGCCGCCGGGCCCCAAAATTTGGGATGCCTCGCCAACCAGCGCATCCCGGCCCAGGTGTCGAAGTTCGACTGCAGCAGTTCGACCATGTCGTTGCCACTGATCTTGCGGCAAAAGCGCACCCTTTCATCCCACATCGGGTCGTCCCAAGACGCCATGCGCCGGTTGGCGTAGTAGCTCAGCTTGAGCGAGAAGCCGTAGTGCTTGCGAAACCACTGTTCGTACGGGAGCAGGGCATCCCGGGTCGGCTCGCCTGCCTTGAGCGCATCGACGGCGGCACGCCCGGCCTCGGTTCCCGCGAGAAGGCTCAGGCGAATTCCCTCGCCGGCCACGAGTGTCGGCTGGGCAGCGGCATCCCCGACGGCCAGTATGCGGTCACCAACGAAGGTGGCGGGTAGCTCTTCGGATGGGATCAGGCCCCGGTGCTCCTCGACGACCTCGGACCCGCTGAGATCTATGCCGACGTCGCCGGCTTCCCGCAGCAACAGCTCCAGGTAGTCCGATGGATTGGCGCGGGTGTCGGAATGAAGAAGTCCGACGCCGACGCGCACCCGGTTGTCCCCCCAGGGAAACGCCCAGGCGTAGCCCTTGGGCGCAAAGCGGCTCCCGACGATGATGATCATCTCGTCCTGGTCGTAATTCGGCGCCAGCAGTTCGTATTCGGCGCCGACACCGAATCGCTGGAACCCGGGGTGGAGGCCGACGGCCTTGGACAAGGCGGCACGATAGCCGGTGGCGTCCATGAGCATGCGGGCAGGCTGCTCGATCACACCATCGGCGCCGTGCAGGCGTGCACCGACGATGCCTGCCTCGTTTTTCAGTACCTCGGCCCTCACGCCGGTGCGAATCTCGGCACCCGCCGCTTGCGCGCGGGCGGCCAGGTATTGGTAGACGCCGGTCACGTCGATGACGCAACCGACGTTGTCGGGAACTTCGAGTGACGTCGCCTCGGTGGGACCGATGATGCGCAACTTGCGTATGACGTGGTACAGATCGGCCGGCACGTCGTAGTCCCGCATGATCTTGACCGCCATCCCGCCGCTGGTGTGAACGGGCCGCCCTATCTCTTGCTCGCGCTCCACGACAAGCACGGAGGCGCCCCGGCTGGCCGCCTCCGCGGCCGCCGCCAGGCCGGCCGGGCCACCGCCCGCCACGAGTATGTCTATGTCGCAACGCACCAGCGAATCTCCCCCTTGGCAAGTTTGGCGACAGTATACTGAATTCCCATCGCGCGAATGCTGCGCCGGGAGGGTTCGGGCGGCCCTGGCGGGGCGGGTGCAGTGGCGACAGTTCCGCGCCCAGGTGACGCGAGGCGGAAGTCGCCTGCGCGGCCCCGTTGCAGCATTGCCGTTGTTCGAACGGGTTACGGAGTAGCTAGGGCGCCCACCGTAAGGCCCTTGTTCTCGCAACTGCCCGATTCAATGTTCGTTGCTGGGTTTCAGCTACGCGAGCAAGCAAACCGGATGCCCGCCATATTGGTGCCGGGTTCGGTTTGGACCGGGCGCCGGCCGGGGGTGTCTACGCCATGAGCGGGCCGGTGGGGTGCAGCCGTGAAAGGCGTGAGCGGGAAGACGGGGTCCCCGGAATGGCTGCCCCGATCGGATCGGGGCAGGGGCATTCAGACCACGTGGATTTGGAGTGCGTTCCGATACTGGTAGTAGGGGCCGGTTTCGGTGTCGCTGCCGGTGTCGCTGCCGCCGAAAGGCAGACCGATTTCATGACCGTGCCGCTCCTTGGAATTCCGGGCTGTCTCCTTCTTGATCGCCTTGACCCAGGGCCCAAGGTCGTGCGCACTGTCGGCCGCCATGGCGGGTGCCGCGACCAACATGCCGATGATGCCGCCGATGGCGAATGCATTAATCCGCTTTTTCATTCGGGTGTTCTCCGTGATTGAAGGCCGGGCTAATTATACGAAATCGCGGTGAAAGCAACAGCAAAGCGGACACACTTGGGAGCTGGCGCGAATCCGGATAAATTCCGCCAGGAGCCCCATTTCGTCCATTCGCTCGGGCGCGGAGACGAGGTCGCGGCGGGTTGGACACGCGTTGGGAGGGTTCCGGCCGATCCTGCCCTGGTGCGAGAGCGGGCCTGTCGGTGTTAGCATGGTCGTGCCTTCGAACGCCGGCGTTGTTGCGCGGCACCATCCCGCATCCCGGGGTCTGCCCGCCGTGATCCTTCCTACCTGACCGAGGGCCCGCCCGCATGTGGTTGCATACAAGCTGTCGTCTGGCGTTCGATATCGTGGTTCCGACACCCTTCGTGCTCATGCTGCGGCCGCGCAGCGGGATTCAACAGTGGATCGCGCGTGAGGAGTACCGGATCGAGCCCAGCGTGCTGGTGTCCGAGTTCACCGATATCTACGGCAATCTCTGCCAGCGCCTGACCGCGCCGCCCGGACTGTTCTCCGTGTCGACCGCGGCGGAGGTGATGACGGCGGATTTCCTGGACAAGGCACCGGGGGCACCCTTCGTGGAGGTTCAGTACCTGCCGGATGCCGCGTTGGGGTACCTGTTGCCGAGCCGCTACTGCGAGTCTGACCGCTTCTGGCAGATGGCGGCCGAGATCACGGAAGGGTACGAGCCGGGTTACGACCAGGTGGCCGCGATCGAAGCATGGCTGCGCCGGGCGATCCGTTACGAGCCGGGCACGAGCGAGGTACCGTTGTCGGCGGTCGAGGTAAATCTGCGGCAGGCGGGTGTCTGTCGGGATCTCTCCCACCTCGGCATCGCCCTGTGCCGCAGCCTCAGTATCCCCGCGCGCATGGTGGTGGGCTATCTGCACGGCCTGGAGCCAATGGACTTTCATGCCTGGTTCGAGGCCTATGTGGGCGGGCGCTGGTACACCTTCGACGCGACCCAGCCGGACTTGAACGGCGGCTACGTTGCGATCGGCTACGGCCGCGATGCCTCGGACGTGGCCATCTTCAACCAGTTTGGGCCTGCGGTTTACTCGCGGGTACAGGAGGTGCGGGTTTCACGCGGAGACGAAACAGGTGCTGGCGGGTTGGGGAATTAGCCAAATAGGCACCCACGGCAAGAGGGTTGGCTGCCATGTCCCTTGCGTGTTTTTTTGCGCCGATCCCTGCTTCCTGTCGTCCGCATCGCGCGCCTTGTGCCCGTTGGTAGGCAGCATGAAGCCGCCGCGGACGCGCGTACGCATTCGTACCGATTGCGCTCGCCGTCGATTCTTGCGTATGCCGATGTGAGGGAACGGATGCGAGGCTCGAGCAAGTTCGCGCTGCTGGTGGTGTTGCTGGCGCTGGCGTTTGTCCTTTCCTCACGCGGCTACCTGGGCAGCCTGATTCATCCTTTGCCATTTTCGGGGCCGTATTCCGGTAGGGTGTTCGATATCGCGAGCGGGAAGCCGATTGCCGGCGCCCGGGTGACGGCCAAGTGGTGGTGTTACGACAGCCCGGATCCCCATCTTGGGAACTATTGGGTCGACGTGTCGGCGACCACGGACGCGGCCGGCCATTTCGCGCTCAGCAAGCCGGCCCGGCGCGCCGGATGGTTCGGTGGAAGCTTCTCGTTCCACGTCGACGCGCACGGCTATGTTCCGGCCGTCGCCCTGGCGCCTGATGATCCTCCATTGCCTGCGAGTACCCGTGCCTATCCCTTTGTCGATACCCGGCAGTATTCCGCCTTGCCGCAAAGGCTCGACGTGCCGCTCACGCCCCTCGTACCCAGACTGCTGCAGACACTCGGCTCCGAGAACGCGCAGTATCGCGCCTTGGCGGCGGAGGAACTGGGGAAGCACGGCAGGGGCAATGCCGACGTCATCGGGGCGCTGCAGCGACGGTTGGTGGATCCCGACGCCGGCGTCCGCCGCGCGGTGGCCGCGGCACTCCGAAGGTTGAGGGTTGCCGAGCACGAATAGGCAGGATGGCCGGCAGTCGGTCGGCCGCCGGCCCGGTGTCCACTGAGGAGTCATGCCCAGGTAGATACCGGACAGCTCACGGCATGTTCCAGGGCCACTTCGGCGGCACCGCCCCGGTCTCCCCGGTGGGCGGCTCCTTCAATATCAGTTTCGATCCCACTGTGTCCTATCTGAATCAGACTGCGGGGATCACCCTCGACAGCCTGTACATCAATCTGGGCTCGCCGCTGTCGTTTAGCTACGAGCCGGGCAACGACGTGTTGCGCGTGGGTGGCCTCAGCGGTGGTGCCGACATCATCTACTTCAATCCGCCGAGCGACGACTTTTGGCTGTACCTCGGCAACTTCGCCTCCGGCACCCCGACCTTCCTGCAGCTGGGCTACACCCAGGCCAACTTCGATCCCCTCAACTATTTCTACACGGGCAATCTGACGGGAGGCGTGGGCGTGAGCCCGACGCCGCTGCCGGCTTCGCTGCCATTGTTCGCCTCCGGGCTCGGCCTGCTCACCATGGTGGGCTTGCGCCGCTGCAAAGCTTCGACGGGGCGGCGCGACGTATAGCGCGCAAATCGGCTGCGCGCGGCAAGCGGTACCTTCACGGCCTGGCTGAGTACGCCGCTGATTGTGGCCGGGGATGCATTGCGGGGTGGTGAGGTCCGTGGTCGGACTGGGGAATCGCCGTCAGGGACCCGCGCCGGCAACGGACCGAGCGCCCCCTTGGGCACCGGTTGTCCGTAAAATTTGCGTTATCCCTGGGATGGCGGAAGAATAGCCCTCGTGTCCATACGGACGAGGCTGCCACGGACGCTGGGCCGCGCAGGGAAATCTCCTTTTCGCCCGCGGGCGAATCCTTCTCGTAGCGATTCCCTTGTTGTCTGTCGGCGCGATGAGTCCGTTGCCGGGCTGTGGTGCCGGCCGTGGCGGCAATGGGGGGCGTATGAACGGAATGCTGGGCAGGCTTGGTGCCGTATTCATGCTTGCGGTGCTGTTTGCTGGCGCGGGCTACGGCGGTTGGGTGGCCTGGGACCGGGGCCTGATCGGGCACAACCCGCGTGCGCCGGTCGCGGCGGCGATGGAGGCGGCGGTACGGGAGCAGGCGTGGGTCGACAACCAGCGGCTTCGCCGTGGCCCGCGCTGCCTGCAGATCGAGAGCGGGCGTCCGAAAGTGGAGTCGAAGGGGCTGCCCGGCCTGGCGCAGATTGCCGCCCCCGGAAGCTATGCCATCACGCTCCTGCTGCAGACCAGTGCGCGCGACCAGGCGGCGCGTGAGCAGCAGCTCGAACGTCTGGATTTCCTTGCCGCACACGGACTGCTGCATGCCGAGGACACGACGGTCGCCACCGATCACGGTGAGCGCGCGGCACGCCGCTATCGGCTTACCTGGAAGGGCTATGCCGCCAACAGTCCGCGTTACGGCTCCCGCCTCTGTTTCTACCTTGGCCATCGCGAGTTCGCGGCCATCGACAAGATCGAACGTCTCCCGGAAAGGCTGATGGGCCACGCGGTCTACCAGGTCGGCTACCGCGAGCATGCGGTCGAGGTGCCGGACTGGGCGCGCGAACCGGGGGCGGCCAGGCTGTTTCCGCTGGTGCACACGCTGACCGCCGAGGCCGGGCGCAAGGCCGTCGTGATCCGTGGCGACCACGCCTGGCGATCCCGCTTTGCGGTGGAGATGGAGGTGGCCCGTGCCGGCGGGAGACCTCCTTCGCGGGCCTCCGTCGATCGCCGCTACGGGGCTCAGGAGCTCCGTCCGCCGACGCCGCGGGAGGTCGCCGATCTCATGGGGCGGAGCCGGCCGGGGTTCTCCCGGCGCTCAATGTCGACGCTCAGTTTCGCCTGTCTTCCGGTGGCCCTGCAGCGCGGGGGCGACGACAAGGCAGAGCGGCGGAAGCGCGGTGCCGAAGACTTCGTCGTCACCTATTACGACCGTGCCAATCGCAGCCGTTACGAATTCCCCAGGATGGTCCGGGCCCTGCATGTTCTCGCCGCGCTGGAACTCGCCGGCCTGGCCCGCATGGAGCCGGTCGTTGGGGACGAGGGGCCGGAAGAGGGGGTTCGCTATCGCGTGGATCCCGATGCGGTGAATGCCATGCGCCTGGTCGGCGGCGGCAGCTGCATCCCGGCCGGACGCATGAAGCTGGAGGTGTTGTCGGTACAGCCCGGGGAGCGCCAGGTGCGTGTGGTGGCGCGCGGCGTGATCGAAGGCACGCCGGCATGGGTGGAACGGATCGCCGGCAGCCTGCCGGCCTTGCGGGCCTTGTTGGACCACGGGCTGGCGTTATCGACGGCGCTGTCGCCGTCGCGAGCGAGTGGTGGACCGGCGCCACGGTGGCGGATGTACGGGTTCGCTGCACACTACCCGCGCCCGCAGTACACGTCGCTTCCCGCCTATTTGGTGCCCTTGATGCCGAAGACCGCGGCGGCGTTCGGCGACAAACCCGTGCACGCGCCGTCCGAACTCGAGCGGATGCCGAGTGCGGTGCAGACACCGGCGCTGGTGAACGCCCCCGCGGCACCGGTGCGTGGCGAAGTCGTCGTACGCCGTGGCGCGACCGCGCAGGCACCCGCGGCGCCCGCCTATCCAGCGAATGGCGCGCGGGTCCATATGATCTCGATCTACGAGGCGGCGCGCCACGGGGCAGGGGCCCCCAAGCCACCCGCGGGCCTCGGCGTGGTGCCGGTGACGATCGCGGACCGCGGCTCGGTACTGCTGTTGTTCGGCTATCGCGCGGTGGAGTGGCGAATCAAGGTCATCGGCGGGGGACCGCCGAAACGGGTGGTCGCGGTCGGAATGCGCAAACCGCGGGTGACCTTCGTCAACGGCGACAAGGTGGACGTGACGGTCGTGACGCGAGCCGAACTGGGTGGATTCGGCACGTCCGGCCGTGCCAAGCACTTTCCCACCGACAGGGAACCCAACACCCTGATCGATGCCGCGGCATTGAGCCGTCGCCTCACCGGCAGCCTGCCGAAGACCCTGCAGGCCGAATATCGCGCGCCAGCGGGCGGCTTTTCCGTGAGCCCGCAAACCTCAGCTTTCGCCATGCCGGAGCCTCTCGGCCCCCCGCCGGAGGCGCGGCCGGTGACTCTGGCCGGCATGGCACCGGAGTACATCAAGGGGCATATCGTGGAACGGGGTTTCGCTGGACCGTTCACGGAGGCCTGGACGAAGCGGGCCTATTCGGCCGGCAAGGTCTATTTCGAGGCGCGCATAGGGGTGAGCGGATCGCTCTCGGCCCATCGCTACGCCAACATCGGTCTTTGCGCGCTGCATCACGGCAGCATCGATACGCCGATGACGGCGGGCGGCCTGGTGATGGCCCCAGGCGCGGAAGCGCTGTACGCGGATGGTGACCTGTTCGGGGTCGCCGTGGATTTTGATCGCCAGCGTCTGTACTACCGGGTCAACGGAAAGTGGGCAACCGGCAAACCGGGCAGCGGAAACGGCATTCCGTTGTCGGCGGGCAAACGCTACCGGGTTTGCGCCTTCGCCTCCGGCAGCTCCAGCGCCGATGTGGCCCGTGGCCGCCGGCGCTCGGATACGACCTGGGCGCTGAACTTCGGCGAGGCGCTGTTCGCAGGCGCACTGCCCGCGGGCTATGCCCCGTTTCAGGGCGGAACACAGGCGGCGGGCCAGGTCGGGACGTCGGCTCCTGGCCAATCCCGACCTTCGGCGCCAGCGCGCAAACCGAGCAGATATGTAGAGTAGACAGGACACCCAGCATAAACGTCCCGCGCCGGGGCAACGAAAGGCCGTGGCACGGTACTCGGGACGGGGCGGCGCCAAACCGCATGCCTGGGCGAGCACGACGGTGACGCCAACGGCAATTTTGTTGGCACCAAGGAGATCACATTGTTACCCGGGCAGGGTCCAGAAGTTACCATCGGGGCGCGGGCGGAGATGCGCGCAGCCGGGAATTCGGGGGGCAGGAATGGGAGGTGGGGCGTTGGGCGGACTGGAAGTCGTATTGATGCGTGGCTGGCTGGGCCTGGCGCTGGTGTTTGGAGCCATCCCGGCGGCGCTGGCGGGGGAATATACGATTGCGCCGACCGAGGGCTGGGTACAGGCGGTCAGGGCGCCGGCGGGCGCCGCGCTCGCGCGGGGCAACCACCGCAACGGCAATGTCTACCTGCTGGTGGACAGGCAGTGGCGGGTCGGTGACAAGGGGCAGAGCCGCTACAGCCACTTCGTGCAGAAGGCGATGAACGCGACCGGCGTCGGCGAGGTGTCGCGGATCGCCATCGACTTCGATCCCGACTACGAAACGGTGATCCTGCACAAGGTGGTGGTGCACCGGGGTGGCAAGGTGTCCGACCGTTTGCGGCGCTCGCGCATGAGCGTTATCCAGCGGGAGAGCGAGCTCGAGTATCAGGTCTACAGCGGGACCAAGACGCTCAACATCTTCGTCGAGGATGTCCGCCCGGGCGACAGCGTGGAGTACAGCTATACCGTCAACGGCGGCAACCCCGTATTGGCCGGCCATTTCTCGAGATATCTCGATTTGCGCTGGCAGGTGCCGGTCGGGCGGGTCTATTACCGGGTGCTCTGGAAGGCCTCGCGGCCTCTGCACATCGCCGCGCACAATACGACGATCAAGCCGGTGGTGCGCAAGCGCGATGGTGCCGTCGAGTACAGCTGGAGGCTCGAGGAGGTCAAGGGGCTGATGCTCGATCGCCACGTGCCCGGCTGGTACAACCCCTTCCCGGAGGTGCAGTTGAGCGACATGGCAAGCTGGCGCGAGGTGGCCGCATGGGCGCGCCCGCTCTACCGCACGACCAGCGACACGCCGGGTCAGAGGGCCGTGATCAAGGATATCGAGTCCCACGCCAAGGGTGACGAGGCGCGGGTCCTCGCGGCACTGCACTTCGTGCAGAACGATATCCGTTATCTCGGCATCGAGATGGGGGTGCGCTCCCACCGGCCGAACGCGCCCGATCGGGTCATCGAGCAGCGCTTCGGCGACTGCAAGGACAAGTCCAGGCTGCTCGCCAGCCTGTTGCGGGGGATGCATATCGATGCCAGTCCCGCGCTGGTCAACACCGCTGACGGCAGGGGGGTGAAGGCGGGGCTGCCGACGCCGATGGCCTTCAACCACGCCATCGTCCGGGTGCGGCTCGGCGGCAAGAGCTACTGGCTCGACCCCACACGCAGCTACCAGGAGGGCCGCCTGGCCGACCTGTACCAGCCGAATTACGACTATGCCCTGGTGGTCGCCGACGACAAGGCACCGCTCGAGGCGATGGCCGCGGACGTGGCGGTGGTCCAGGGCGAGGAGGTGGAGGAGACGATCGATCTGCGCGATGCGCCGCACCGCGCGGCCCGGTACGACATTCTGACCCACCACGACCGCCATTACGCCGATTCGCTGCGCGCGCGGCTCTCCGAGGCGAGCCTCAAGGAGATTCAGCAGCACTACCTCAACTATACGGCCCAGTATTTCCCCGGCGTGCAGGTCGCCGGCGAAATGCAGGTGACCGACGAGCCCAGGCGCAACCGGGTCACGGTGGCGGAACACTACCTGGTGAAGGGGGTCTGGACGCGGGAGCGGGATGAACCCTACATGACCGCCGAGTTCGAGCCATCCCTGATGAACGACCACATCCACAACGTGCACTCGCTGGTGCGTAGCATGCCCTATGCGGTGGCACATCCGGTCCGCTTCCGACAGAAGACGCGTATTCTGTTGCCGCGTAATTCGCACTTCAAGGACGAGTTCGAAACGGTGGAAGACAAGGCCTTTCGCTTCACCCGCCGGGTGACCTTCACCAACGGGGTGCTCGAACTGGAATATGCCTACGAGTCGCGCCGCGACCACGTGGATCCCGCCGATATGCAGACCTATGCCAAGCACGTGCGCGAGGCCCGCGACCTCGCATACTTCCAGATTCAGATGCCGATCAAGAAGAGGTCGGCCAAGCGCGAGAATTCCGTCTACGAGACGATCTGGCGTCAGATCGAGCGGCTGGAGGCCGTCAAGCCGGCCCCGGCCTCAAGCCATTAGACCTGGCGAGGGCCGGCCGAGGGAGTCGGGGGGGCATTGCCAGGCGTCGGCAGGCGGAATCGGGCTGGCCCCGGACACGAGCTCTCAATAGCAGGTTCCGGAATGCTTGAGGCAGGCAATGGACGAGCAGCACCGCAAGCTCGCCAACGTCCACGTTTCTCAGCTTCAGGTTGGGGCTCTATCGCGGGAGCTGCCAAAAGGCCGTGCGGGAAAGCGTTCGCTCGTTGGCGGAGTGGGGCGCGATGTTCGAGGCGGCGCAGCTGCAGGCGCTGGAGCGCCAGGGCGATTTGCGCGTGTTGGACTGGCGCTGGATCACCTGCCCGCCCCGCTTTATGGTGCTACCGCGTCTGCTGCAGGTGCTTGCGTTGCCTGCCTGGCCTCGCGGCTGGCAGTGCCAGGTCGAGCATTTGTGCCGGATTCGCCGATTGGAAAGGCCTCGCTGGCCAGTGAGGCCGGCCGCGGGGCTGAGTCGATCCGGCTTCAGTCGTTCCCCGTAAGGTGCCGGCGCAACTGCTCGCGCAACACCTTGGGCAGGCCGTGGATGCTGAGGGTATCCCGCTCCGGGTCGTAGTGGACCCGCTGGTTGAGCTGGTGGGAGGAGAAGCTGACTGCCAGGTCCCTTTCCCGTCCCGCGAACTTCACGTAGCGGCGCAGGCTGCGACGGTCCATCATCAGCGCCGGACGTCCGTCGGGCGCGTGCCCGCTCAGCGCCTGCACGAACTGCTCGGCGTCGATGCCGTCGAGGTTGCCCGCCAGCGCCTGCAGGTCGACGGGCGCGTCCTGCTCTTCCCGGCCCATACAGTAGTCCACGACCTGGTGACGAAAGTCGCTGACGGATTCGTCGGGTAGCCGTTTGCAGAAGGTTTCCACCCCCTCGAGGAATTCGCGCGTGACCGCGGCCTTGTCGAGTCCGTTACCGAACCCGGTCAGGCGGCCGAAGGCGTCGGCGAGCGCCGGGTTGCCCCGGGGCGGGAGCAGGGAGAGGTAGGCGTAGTTGCCGCGCTCCTTCCATTCGATCAGGTCGACCTTGATGCCGAACAGGGAGTGTCCGGTGTCGATGGTGTATGAGGGCGTCGGGGTCAGCGCTTCGCTGATCGCGAGGGACTCCTGCTGGCGGGCGACGAACAGGTAGAAAAGGTGGCGATCAGGTCCCTTTTCGGTGAAAAAGAGGCAATGGGCATCGATTTCGATGCCGCCCTCGTCGACGGCCCGTTGCAGCCATTCCATCAGGGTCGCGCTCAGCGGCGGGAACGAGGCGGCGTCGGCGAGGAACGACTCGAGGGCCTGTTCCAACGGCGAACACTCCTGTGCCTCGTTCGCAAAGCTGCCGTGCTCGCGGCTGATGCGCCCGAGAAAGGCGCCCTTCAACCGGTCCAACAGCGCCTCGCTACGGCCTTCGGCAGCGAGCTCTTCCGGGCGCAGGGCAAGGCGGGCCGGCGCGTCGGCCGAGCGGGACAGGTGATGAATGATGGCGTGTGAGATTGACATCGTGGTTCTGGTTCGAGGGTGCCGGATGTGGGGTGGCAGAAATCCAGGCCCTTCCTGGCTCCGCTGTTCCTGTTTGCACGAGTCCATGTTGCCGGGCTCGGGCTATGAACGCATCCGGGTTCGATAGTGGTCTTTGGGTTTCCCGCGGGTGCGGGGCGGCCTCTCTTTCAGCTGGGCGTGGCTGAATCCGTCGGCGCAGGCACGGTCTCCGCCGAACGGCAACGAGATGTCAGGCCTTGGCGGAAGCCTCGTCGCGCTCCGCCTGCACCGACTCCAGGGCGTCCTTCAAGGTCTCCTCGGGCAGCGCGTTCAGGGTTTCGGACAACACCTCGGCGGCATTGACCACGCCCGGTGGCAGGCTGGCCGCATCGCTGTTGGTGACGAACACGGCGGCGGCACCGACCACCCGGAGCAGCTCCTGGCGCTCGCCCATCAGGATCTCGATCTCCTGGCGCAACAGTTCGACTTCTTGCTTGTTCATCAACGACCCCTGGTGAGTGTCCGGGCCAATGCCCGGGGTTGCGTGGACAGTATACTGAATTCCGCTGTCCGGCTTGCGATTCGGCGGATGAACGGGCCGGAACCGGTGCGGCCGGCGGAGTGGCGTCGGGTTGCCATCGCGCCTCGGGGCGGCTCCTTTCGGGCAAATCCCGCAACTGCGCAATATCGGTCAGGAACGGCGCACGGGCGGCAGGCATAGTGGGCGCCGTTGAGAGGGGAGGTGTGGCGGTGAATTCGGGGACGGCAGCGTCGTATGCGGAGCGGTTCGAAAGGGTGCTGCGCCATATCGACGAACACCTGGACGAACCCCTCTCGGTGGCCGTCCTGGGCCGCGTCGCCCATTTCTCGAAGTTCCACTTCCATCGCCAGTTCTCGGCCTATGCCGGGATCAGCGTGTTCCGCTACGTGCAGCTTCTGCGGCTGCGCCGGGCCTCGTACCGGTTGGCCTTCAGCCGCCGGTTGCGGGTGGTCGACATCGCCATGGAGGCCGGCTTCGAAAATGGCGAACCCTTTTCCCGTGCCTTCAAACAGACGTTTGGACAGACCCCCTCTCAATTCCGCAAACATCCCGCCTGGAAACCGTGGAGCGAAAAGTACCGGCTCCCCCCGAGAGAGAGGAACAGAAATATGGAGGTCAGAATCGTCGCCTTCGAAGAGACCCGCGTTGCGGCCCTGGAACACCGCGGTGCGCCCGAACTGGTGAATGACTCGGCGCGCCGTTTTATCGAGTGGCGCAAGGCGAGCGGCTTGTCGCCGGTGCGCAGCAGCGCCACCTTCGGAATCGCCTATGACGACCCGGAAACCACCGCTCCCGGCGAATTCCGCTTCGACATCTGTGGCGAGGTCGCGCAGGCGGTGCCGGAGAACGGGCAGGGTGTGGTCAACAAACGGATCCCGGGTGGACGCTACGCCGTGGTTCGCCACCGCGGCAGCCATGACTCGTTGCGTGACAGCGCACTCCACCTCTATCGCGAGTGGTTGCCGGAGAGTGGTGAGGAACTGCGCGATTTCCCGATGTTCTTCCACTACCTGAACCTGATACCGGAGACCGAGGAGCATGCACTGGTGACCGACGTCTACCTGCCGTTGAGGTGACCGGTGGCGGGGCAATGTCGAGCTTGCCGGGGTGCGGCACCGCGCGGAGGAAGTGCCGGCGCCCTGGCGTATCGACGCGTTCTACGCCCGGGCGGCATTGACCGCGTGGTCGGGGATGCGGCGCGGCTACGTTGCGCGCTTGCGGGTTGTCGTCGGCGCTACCACCGAGGGCTTTCCGCGTGGGCAGTGTAGGACCGGCAGATGCCGCGGGTGGAGGGTCCGGCCACGCAAGCGGCCCGGAATATATTTCTGGTAAAGGGGGCGCGATAGGCATATGCTGTTCAAATATACAGATATTGCGATAGGCAGTTGTGGTCGTTCCTTCGCTGTAACCCAGAATTCCCCATTTCATTACCTGTATGTGCAACACCCATTCATTTCGGTTATCAAGGTAAAGAAAACATGGCAACAGGTACTGTTAAGTGGTTCAACGAAGCCAAGGGCTTCGGCTTCATCGCCCAGGATGACGGCGGCTCCGATGTCTTCGTGCATTTCAGCGCCATCCAGGGCGCCGGCTTCAAGAGCCTGGCCGAAGGTCAGGCCGTCAGCTACGAGGTCGAAAACGGCCCGAAGGGACTGCAGGCGGCCAACGTCAAGGGCGCGTAAGCGGTCCACCCTCGGTTCATCCCGATACAGGAACCCCGCTCTGGCGGGGTTCTTTGTTTCTGTATCCCGCTAAATTCGGCTCTTGTGGCTGGAGGGGGAAAACCATGAAAAAACTCTTCGTCGGAAATCTGCCTTCCAGCACGACCGAGACGGAACTCACCGCCCTGTTCGCGGAGTTCGGCACGGTCCGCTCGCTGACCCTGGCGACCGATATCTTCAGTCGGCAGTGCAAGGGCTTCGGTTTCGTCGAGATGGAGGGGCACGAAGCCCGCGCGGCCATCGCCGCACTCGACGGCAAGGATTTCAAGGGCAAGGGGTTGAAGGTCAACTTCGAGTCGCCGAAACACAAGCGCGGCCGTGGCCGCCGCTGACCCGGTAGTCGTGCAGGACACCGCCACGAGGACAGCGGCTCGCTCGCAGGCGCGTAGGGCGTGGGCTACGGAGGGCCGGTGATCTTGAATACACCGTCATCGTACTGCAGGTGTGCGTGATAGCTGTCACCGTCGGTCTCGATCAGGTGCGGCGCCAGGAGGGTCGGCGTGGCGCGGGCGGTCAGCATCCCGCTCAGCGTGTTGATCTGGGCGCGCCGATCCCAAGGAATTCGGCTGCGCTGGGTTTAAGTTATATTTAATAAATGAATTAAGTTTTATTTAATAAAATAGCGCGAATCTAAAAACAAATTGATTTGATATTTACGCAAATCTTATCCTGTAAAAAATAATCACGATTTTTCTTGTTTTTGCGCCATTTGCGATTAAGAGTATCTGCAGAGCGCCGCTAACCATACGGTGCTCGATCCGGCCAGATGTGAGGCTCGAGTGCGATCCCTCTATTGATTGAACAAGGAGTTGCCAATGAGTATCGGCAGTGTAGGCAATCATCCGGCGTTGGCTGCGGCGATGTTGGCCGCCAGCAGGAGCGCAACCCAGGCCGGCGGTACGGAAGCCGGTGAAACTGCGGCGCAGGAGAGTGCGGAATCCCCGCAGGTCCAGGCCGCCGAAGGGGAGGCCGGGGGTATCATCAATACCCACGCCTGACCCCGCGTACTGAAGCGGTATGGGAGGCCTGGCGCAAGGTTGCGCCGGGCCTCTTTATTTGTGCTGCAGAACGGTGGCGCGCGACCGTCGCAGGCCGGCCGGACCGGCGCGCCGGGCCTGAGCACGGGGGCTAGTCGTGCCCTGCGTTTGCCGCGGCCGGAACGTCGTCCTGGAAGTAGGTCGCCTGGATCTCACGCCAGGGCATGGGCTTGTTGAAGAAATAGCCCTGCAGCTTGGTTACGCCGAGGTCCTGCATGACTTCGGCGCATTCGCCGCTTTCCACCCCCTCGGCAACCAACTGCAATCCCAGGGAATGGCCCATGGCGCAGATGGTCTCGAGCATCACCCGCCCGTTCGGCTCGTCGTGCCGGCGGACGAAAGACATATCGATCTTGAGCTCCTGTACCGGCAGGTCGTAGAGGTGGGAGAGGGACGAGTAGCCGGTGCCGAAGTCGTCGAGGGAGATGGAGAAGTCCGCCACCCGCAAGGCCTCCAGAATCTCCTTGGCCCTGCCAATACCGAGTTGCGCGATGCTCTCGGTGATCTCCAGTTTGATCTGGCACGGCTGGATCCCATGACGCCGCACCAGGTCCATCAGCCAGAGGGTGAAGTCACCCTGCATCAGCTGGCGGTTGGAGAGGTTGAGGGAAAGCAGCAGTCCGGCGTTGTCGGCGGAAACGGTGGAAAATTCATCGAGCGCCTTGTCGAACACCAGCCGGCCAAGTTCGCTGATCAGGCCGAGATTTTCCGCCAGCGGGACAAACACGCCCGGGCCCACCCAGCCGTACTTCTCGTCGTGCCAGCGCGCCAGCGCCTCGAAGCCGGCGAGGCGGTTGTCGGCGCTGGCAACGATCGGCTGGTAGTGGACGTCGATCGAACCGTTCTTGATCGCCTGGGTGAAGCGGTTGGTGAGGTCGAAATCGTAGTAGCCGAGGTTGTGCTCGCGCAGTTCGGAATATATCTGGACGTTGTTGCGCCCCTGTTCCTTGGCGAAGTAGAGTGCCTTGTCGGCCTGTACCAGCAGGGTCTCGGCGGTGTCGGCGTCATCCGGGTAGGTGGCGCCGCCGACGCTGAGGGTGACCAGCGCGTCGAAGCCCTCGGCGATCAGCTCGCGTTCCAGTTCGCCGGTCAGGGACTCGGCGACCTTGCGCATGTCGGCGGGCTGGTTCATGTCCGGAAGCACGACCACGAACTCGTCGCCGCCCCAGCGGCACAGGGCATCGGTTTCGCGCAGACGCTGCTTCATGATCCGGCTGACCGAGACCAGCAGGTTGTCACCGGCCTTGTGGCCGTAGATGTCGTTGACCTGTTTGAAATTGTCCAGGTCGATAAACAGCACGCCAAGTTTCTTGCCGTTGCGTTTGGAGTAGGCCAGGGCGTGTTCCATCTTTTCATCCAGCAGCACCCGGTTGGGCAGGCCGGTCAGGGAGTCGTGCAGGGCCATGTGCTTGATCTGCTTTTCCTGCAGATAGGCGTCGGTGATGTCGCGCAGGATGCCGCGAATCTGCACCTCGTCGTCGCCGTGGTTCACGCGCAGGAATTTGCCGCCGATCCAATGCTCACTGTCGTCGTCGAGGGAGACCCGGAAGCGAATGCGGTGCACCGGCTGCTCCGAGGCGACGACCTTGGACAGCAGTTCGGCGACCCGTGGCCGGTCGTCGTCGTGGATGAAGTTGATCAGCGGCTGGCCGACGCTCTGCCCCGCGTTAATGCCGCCGTCCAGCAGTCGATACCAGCCATCGGAGGCATAGAGAATGGTCGCGTCGGCCGACAGTTCGAGAATGCCCTCGTTGAGCAGATTGAGGGTGTCCATGTGGCTCTTCTGCAGGGCGGCGGCGCGTTGCGCCTCCTCGCCGAGTTCGCGGATTTCGTCCAGTTCGCTGCGGAAGCCGAAAAAGCGCAGGATGTTTTCCATCAGGCAGAACTTGGTCAAGCCGGATTGGAACAGGTTCAGGCTGATGAAGAACAGCAGCCCGAGCATCAGCAACACATTGAAGCCGAAATAGATCAGCAGGCCGACCACCGTGAGCAGGAAACCGGCGATGACGCGTATCGACGGCTCGATGAAAGGCAGGCTTTTGTAGTCGGAACTCGGCTGTCGACGATTGCGCATAGGAAAGGCCGATGGTCTATTAATAATTGTTAATATGCTGTAGCGCTTGGCGGGGAATATATTAATTGGTGCCAATTCGTATATAACACGCGTGCTTGCGAGGTCACAACAAGCGGAAAAGGGTTTTGCGCTGAGATGAACTCCAACTCCCGGTCGCACGGAAACGTTTGTTGCCGGGAGGCGTCAAAGGAGTCGGCGCGGCGGAGCTGCACCGGGTTTGGCGACCGCTCGATGTAAAGTGAATGCAAATGGCCGAATGGGGAGTTCACCCGGCCGGGAGCGGCTGCTACCATCCGCAGCGCGAACAATGACGATCGATGACGAGGTGGTGAGTTGGCTGGAAAAACGCGTTTGTTTGCCCACTGGGCGGCTCTGCTGATCCTGGCCCTGAGTGCGACCGCGGTTCGGGCGAATCCGCCGAAGGGCTATCCATTCGTCGACTACAGCGAGGGCCTGCGCCAGGCCCGGGCCGAGCACAAGCAGATATTCATGTATTTCGGCCGCTTCGGTTGCGGCTGGTGCGCCAAGACCAATCGTGAAACCTTTTCCAATCCGGCACTGCGCAAGTTGTACATCTCCCATTACGTGTTGGTCTACGTGGATGCGGAAAGCGGCCGGCGCCTGACCCTGCCGAGCGGTGAGCGCATTACCGAGATGGATCTCGGCGCGCGTCTGAACGTCTATGCGACACCTGTCTTCGTCTACCTGGAACCGGACGGCACGCCGATTGCGAAGGTGCCCGGCTACAAGACGGTCAAGGACTTCATCCAGTTTGACCACTATGTCCACGACGGCATCTACAAGCATGAATCGCTGGCGCAGTTTCTCTCCGGAAAATCGTGATGCGAATTCTGGCGACGATCGTGCTCCTGTTGCTGGCGGCAACGGCCTCGGCGGGCTGGAGTTTCACCCCGGCCATCGACGTGGCCGGCGCCGATCAACCGGGGATCTTCTACCACCTGGAATCCGCCGGCCGGCGTAACCTGGCCATCGGCGCCCATGACGTGGCGGTGGTGTGGGAGGACAACCACAGCGGCTCGCCCCAGGTCTATGTCGCCTTCAAGGGTGAGCGCGATTTGGGCTTCGGCGAGCCGATGGCGCTCAGTACCGGCAAGGAGGCCTACGAGCCTGCGGTGGCGGCTGCCCCGGGCGGCGGCTTCGTCTTCGCCTGGGAGCAGGACGGTGCGGTCTGGATGCGTGCCGGCGGCCCGCGTGGCCTGGAACCGGTGCAGCGGGTCGACGAGAGCACTTCGCGCCAGGTAACCCTGGCCAGCGCCCCTGGAGGCGATGCCATGTATGCCGCCTGGGTGCGCCGGGAGGGGCGCGCCATGCGCCTGGTGGTGGCGCCGCTCCGCATCGTCCGTGGCCGATTGGTGGTGGGCGGTGCGCTGCCGGTGGATCCGAGGGCCGCACGCTATGACCAACTCTATCCGAGCCTGGCGGTGACCGCCGGTGGCGTCGCCGTCGCCTGGGAGGATCGGCGCGAGGGGCATAGCCGCATCTACTACGCCTACGCCCCGGGCCGTCGGCGTTTCGGTGCGCTGCATCCGCTCAATACGCTGCTGCACGCGCGCCGGCGAAACTTCGGCAACGGTACCGGGGTGACCCGGGTCGCGCTCGCCGCCGCCGGCAAGCGGGTGGCGGCCACCTGGATGGACAAGCGCCATTTCATGGGCGGTTACGACATCTATGCCGCCGTGAGTGCCGATGGCGGCCGCAGCTTCGGCCCCAACGAAAAGGCCCAGGACATGTTCGGCGACAACCTGCCGCAATGGCACCCGGCGGTCGCAGTGGCGCCTGACGGGCGGGTGGTGGTGGCCTGGGACGACCCGCGCAATGACAACCCGGACGTTTGGCTCTCCTGGCGCACGAACCACGGCTGGAGCGACGATATGGCGCTGCCCGGCGGCTCCGGGCCGGGCGCCCAGGACAATGCGGTGATGGCCTTCGACCGCGAGGGGCGGCTGCATGTGGCCTGGCTCGACCGGCGTGCCGGTGGCGGCCGGATCCGTTATGCCGTGGGGAAGTGGCAGGCCGAGAACTGAGCGTCGACCGGTGGCGCCGGCCAGCATGCCGGGCCGCAGCACGTGATAGCATCGGCCGCTCGCGGGCGTCGCCACGGGCGCGCCAGGGTTTTAGCCGCGTGCGTGGGCCGTCGGGTCTGGCGGCCCGCTACGGGCGCGGTGCAACGACAACGGAGAGTCCAGTCGATGAGCAACGAACACGCGGGGGAGTGGTGTTACTTCCTCAGCTATACCGGGGTCCGCCTGCCCCTGAAGATGGTGACGCCCCTCGAGGAGGAGCAGACCCGCAACCGCAATACCTATTTCAGCGCCCGCTTCGATGACCAGGAGCGGCTGGTGACCTGCCGCAAGATCGTCTACGGCGAGATGGAGTTCGAGCACCGCTACAGCTACCACGACAACGGCAACCTGGCCCGCGCCGAGATCAGCGACGAGGAGGAGGGTACCCGGGTGCTGGAGTTCGACGCCGAGGGTGCACCGCGGGCCTGAGGCGGGCGTAGCCGTCGCCACGTCTGGTGGTGGCATGCCGTGACCGGCAGGATCTCCGGTTTGAAATGTTCACATCAGGGAGGATGTCATGGCGAAGCCAACACAGGGCGATGTTCAGGAGCGGCTCAGGCAGGCCTGGACCAGGTTCGAGCAACGGGCCAGCGCCGAGCAGGTGGCCGGGGTCAGAGAGGTTCTCCGGCGCCATTCCGAGGCCCTGACCGGCGCCGCCGAGGCGTTTGCAGCCAAGCCATCTGAATTCGCCCTGGTGCGCTCGCTGCTGGAGGATACGCTGGAGCAGGACATGCAGCGCCTGCTGCCCCGTTACTACACGGATGTCACCCGCCTGGAACACCTCGAGGCGGAACTGGGTATCGCGCCGGCGGTGCTGGCCGACGGCGAGATACTCGGCATCGGCAAGTACGAGGTGCTCGACGTCGGCTGGGCCGAGGCCTTCATCACCTGGCTCGACCACTACTTCGACGACAAGCGCCCGTTTCCCGCGCCCGCCACCTGGGTGAGCATGCCCGAGCGGGCCACCCTGGCGATCTTCGGCGACTGGGGCGGCGGGGTCTGGGACGGCAACGCGGTCGCCGGGCGGA
Organism: uncultured Gammaproteobacteria bacterium; assembly: GCA_964567315.1. Taxonomy (GTDB): domain Bacteria; phylum Pseudomonadota; class Gammaproteobacteria; order CAZMMH01; family CAZMMH01; genus CAZMMH01. Next base: position 4,940 of record CAZMMH010000004.1, on the reverse strand, counting down.
TCGCGAGTGCGATTGCCGCGCTCGGCGTCGACTACTGCATCCACCTGGGCGACGTCTATTATGCGGGCGAGCCGGCGCAGGAGACGGACTACCTGCTCGGTTTCTGGCCCGGCGGCCGACAGGGCAATTGCACCCTGAATTCCAATCACGAGATGTATCCGCTGGGCAAGGGCTATTTCGACACCGCCCTCGCCGATCCGCGCTTCGCCCTGCAGGACGGCAAGAGCCATTTCGCGCTGGAGAACGGGCAGTGGATCGTTGTCGGCCTC
>CAZMMH010000004.1:0-4661 GCA_964567315.1 uncultured Gammaproteobacteria bacterium | reverse complement strand
CTCGACTCGGCCTTCGCTGCGGACAAGGAGGATCTCTACCTGATCGGCGCGATCAACGCCGAGCAGGAGGCGTTCCTGCGCGAGGTCGGCGGCAAGGGCAAGCCGGTGATCGTCCTCAGCCACCACAACCCGGCCGATCTCGACGGCGGCGGGCGCAACGCTTTGTGGCAGCAGGTCGCGGAACCCCTGCAGGGCAACCTGCGCTACTGGTATTGGGGCCACATCCACGGCGGCGCCGTCTACCGCGAGCGGGACGGTGTGGCCTGCCGCCTGGTGGGGCACGGCGTCATTCCCTGGGGTAACGCCAGGACCCTGCGTGAGAGCGACCAGGTGGCCTGGTACGAGCATGCCACGCCGGAACCGGCCTCCGGGGTGCGGGTGCAGAACGGTTTCGTGCTGGTGACGCTCGACGGCAGCGAACTGCGCGAGGAGTTCTACGGCGAAGACGGCCGGCCCCATTGGCCTAAGGGGTAGGGGGCTGCGGCGGGCGACGGGCATGTCGGCATTGGCATAACTTGTCGGGCTGTGGAGGAAAAAAAACCGGACAATCCGCGCTGGCTTCGCCTGTGCCTATGCGGTGCTGGCCGGCCGTTTGGCGCTGCGCAACGGAATTCAACGGCTTATCTGTGTTCTCCGCGCCCCGGTACGGGCGAAAAAACCTTAGTAAATGGCTGGTAGCGAATTTGCTACGTCAATGCCGGACTGAGGCAACACTGACCGTATCTTAAGGAGGCGCAATGTTCGAACACAAACATCTGGATGGGCAATGGAACCGGGTCGTTCCGTCGGGCGACGGCTTTCTCGCCGGTGACGTGCTGGAGTGCCGCGACAACACCAGCGGAGAACCGGACGGCAGTGCCCGCAAGCAGTATGGCGTCGTCGGCGAGCTGCTGGTGGAGCGCAGCCTGCCTCCGGAACGGGTCGGCGATACCTGGGCCTACGACAGTGTGGCCCTGCCGTGGTGGGTCAGGGTGATGAATCCGCCGCACATGGGGGTGGTCGCCGAATTCAACACCTTCAACGGCGGGCTGCATCGCAAGGTGTTGGACAAGGCGCACAACGTGGTGGCCTTTGCCGGCGCCGGCGAGGAGGTGCTGTTCGGTGCGGAGGGCTACAGCGTCGTACGCCAGAGCGACAGCGAACAGCTCAGCGCGCCGACCCTGGAGGCACTGCGCAAGGTCTATTACGCGTGAGCCGGGGCTGCGACGGCGATTCCCGCCGTCGCAGCCGGCGCATTCCAAGCGCTCCAGGCTGATGGCCCGCTCGACCAGTTGAGCGGTCAGCGACGCGATGCTCTCCGCCGGTGACACGGCCGGCTGCTCCGGCTGTGCCAGCAGTGCGGCGACCCGCCGGTGCAATTCGCTGTGCGCCTGTTCCAGCGCCTCGACTGGGGCATGCCCGCGTACAGGCCGTTCGCCTCGCCATAGAACCACTGGCCGAAGGCGCATTCGTTTTCCGCACGTTCTGCGGGTGGTTGCGGTAGTCTGCCCTCCAGAAACGCGTTGACCTTGCCGAGCCAGAGCAGGTGCTGGGCCAGCACGGCGGAGAAATCTCCGTGCTCCGGCAGGGCGCCGACGGTGAGCAGGTAGGCGTAAAGCCGGCGCCGCGCCGTGGGATCCAATCGGAACTGGATCCCGAACAGCGTCCCGTGGGGGTTCTGGCGGGCGCTGCGCACCTGGCCGTCCACCGGCCGGTAGCGGTTCTCGCCGGGTAGCTGGAGGTGGACGGTGGCGGTCTCCTCGATAAAGCGCCCGGGCTCGCTGTCCCGCTTGGGCTCGACCAGCAGGGCGCAGCCATCTCGTCCGAGGTTGGTGAAGGGGCCGGCCAACATCATGCCGCCGATGGCGAGGTTGGCGGGCAGAAAGTAGTCGATGCGCGGATGGCTGCGCAGATCGTGGTTTTCCACCTGCTTCGGATAGCTCAGAAACAGCAGCCGCAGGGGCGTGAGAATGAAGCCGCCAACCGAGGCACGGAAGGCGTAGGCCACACCCTCGTGGACGTAGCGCGCGATCAGCGGGTTGCCGGCCGCGTACCGGTAGCAGGAGGCGTCGGCACCGTTCGTGTGGAGGCAGGGCTGCGATCAGGTACTGCCCGCGTCGAGGCCGATCACCCGGGTCTTGATGCGGGCACCGGTGCGCAGACACTGCAACTGCAGCCGGTCGCCGGGGGCCATCCCGAGATACGCGCCATCGGCCATTCGCCATCTCCCCGTAAGCTGTTTCCCTGGCCCCGGTCCCACCGGCGGTGCCGGGGCTCGCTCTAGCCATTGCCGTTGACCGCGTGCGAAGGATTATCCTGGTCGGGCGGGCGGCGTGCCCGTAGACCATGGTCCGATGAGGTGGCAATGATTCTCGAAGTTGCAGTGCTGGAGGTGAAGCGGGGGGAGGAGACGGCCTTCGAGACGGCATTCGCCCAGGCCCAGGCCATCATCGGCGCCATGCCCGGCTATCTCGCCCACCAACTGCAAAGGTGCGTGGAAAGCCGGGGCCGCTACCTGCTGCTGGTGCAGTGGCGTACACTGCAGGACCACACGGAGGGCTTTCGCCGTTCGCCGCAGTATCAGGAGTGGCGGCGGCTCCTGCACCATTTCTACCAGCCGATGCCGACGGTGGAGCACTACGAACTGGTCCTTGGCGGGGCTGCTGCCGCAGATTGAGGAGCCACGGACGCGCATCGTTTCCCGCTTGCCTTTCACCCCCGGCGTGGGTCACTCTCGCATCGTTCCGGGGGCGGGAGCAGCTTGGCAGCGACCTCGCGCGTGGCCGGTCACCGATGGCGCGGTTTGATGGTTTGGGGGATGTACGCGCGTGCGCACGGGGATGCAGAACAAGTTGACACTCATCGTGCTGCTCGCCGGCATGGCGACGGCAACCGCGATGGGCGGCGTGGCCTACGCGATGCTGATGCGGGCCTTCGACCAAACGGCCCAGGACGAGGCCTTCGACCACTTTCGTCAGGACATGGCCGCCTATATCGGGGTGCACGGCGGCTGGGACAATGCAGTCGCCAGCGAGCCTTTCGATCATTTCGTCCGTCGGCGCCGGCCGATGCGCCGGCCGCCGCCGCCCGCCGAGGGGGTGATCGCGCGGGCAGGGCCACCTTTCCACTTCCTGCTGCTCGATCCCTCCGGGCGGGTCATGCGCGGGGTTGCCGCGTTCCCGCAGGGGTCGCAGGCGCCGGCCACGGTGATGCGGCACGCCCGTCCCATCTCCTACGGGGGCAAGGTGGTGGTGCTGGCGGCACCTGTCGGTGAGCCGATCCTGAGCCCAAGGGACCAGAGCTACCTGGCGGCCATGCGCAAGTCGCTGGTGACCGGCATCGGTGTCGCCGCGCTGCTGGCGATCGCCATCGGCCTGCTGTTCGGCCGCCGCCTGGGTCTTACCCTCGGCCGTCTCACCACGGCGATCCGGGCCATGCGCACCGATTGCGAGGCGGAGCTGTATGTGCCGGTGGTCTCCCGCGACGAGCTCGGCGAGCTGGCCGCCGCCTTCAACCAGATGAACAGCGACCTCTGCCGGGCCCACCGGGAGCTGCGCGAGCTGAGTCTGCGCGATCCGCTGACCGGGCTGAGCAACCGGCGTCACTTCCTCGAGGAGGCCGACAAGCTGCTCGCGCTGGCGATCCGTCACCATCACCCGTTGGCGGTGATGATCGGCGACCTGGACCATTTCAAACGGGTCAACGACGAGTTCTCCCATGCCATCGGCGACGAGGTGCTGCGGCGGGTCGCGACGATCCTGCAGGAGGCAACCCGCAAGAGCGACCTCGTGGCCCGTTTCGGCGGCGAGGAGTTCGTGGTGCTGCTGGCGGAATCCGGCCGCGAGCAGGCGGCCCAGCGTTGCGAGGCCCTGCGCGATGCGATCGAAAGCCACGCCTGGCACGAGCTGCATCCCGCCCTGCGGGTGACCATGAGCATGGGCCTCAGTGACGACGTGGCCGCCGGCAGCGTGGAGAAGATGATTGCCCAGGCGGACGTGCAGCTCTATGCCGCCAAGAAGGGGGGACGCAACCGGGTGGTGGCGGAGCCGGCCGAGGCCTGAGCGGCCGGCAGCAGGGACGCAGGCGCCACGCGCCCGCTTCGCTTGACCCGCCTTCCCCTGGGGGCGGACGCCCCGTATCCGCGGCGAGTGCCGATAATCCGAACGCGGCTTTCAGGCGGCGCGGTCAGCGGCCACGCGGTAGTTGGGATCCTCGATCACGTTCACCTCCACCAACTCGCCCGCCTTGCGCAGCAGCTGGCGGCAGTCGGCGCTCAGGTGGCGCAGGTGCAGACGCTTGCCCGAGGCGAGGTAGCGTTCGGCCAGGGTGTCGATGGCCTCGATCGCCGAGTGGTCCATGACCCGCGAGCGCTGAAATTCGATCACCACGTCGTCCGGGTCGCTCTTGGGGGTGAACTGCTCCTGGAAATTCTTCACCGAGGCGAAGAACAGCGGCCCGTCGAGCTCGTAGATCTTGGAGCCGAGGCGGCCCTCGTAGGTCTTCACCTTGAGCTGCTTGGCGTGCTCCCAGGCAAACACCAGGGCCGAGACGATGACGCCGACGACCACGGCGATGGCCAGGTCGGTGGCCACGGTGACCGCCGACACCAGCACGATGATCAGGGCATCGGCCTTGGGGATCCGGCCCATGAGGCGCAGGCTGGACCACTCGAAGGTGCCGAT
>CAZMMH010000003.1:12514-28728 GCA_964567315.1 uncultured Gammaproteobacteria bacterium | reverse complement strand
CACCTCCTACCTGTAAATGCAGGATCGCCTCGGCTACCGCCGAAGCGAGGCCTTGTGCCGGACTGGCTGGCGCCAGACCGGAGGCTCCGCGCCGGTCACGGCCCCTGCAGCTAGGCCAACGGCCGCGCCCGTCACGGATTTCCCGGCTGAACGTGTGCTCTCCGTCGGCGCCAGTTTTCGAAGTCGACCCAGAGCAGCCCTTCTCGGCAACCCATGCTAAACGGGAATTAAGGGGCCAGGCTCGATTAAATTTGACCATCTTTCCCGGCGGCAACTTCGGGTCGTTTTCGGTCATAGCCGGCCGGTGGGTGCCTGGTCGGGCAAGACGACGCATCGATCCAGACGGGCAGCAAGCCACTCGCGGGGTTCAATGCCGCTTCCTGGCTATCCCCAGCTTGACGCTGCCACGCCCGAACTTCTCGCTGATCCGGTCCAGGGTGGCGTAGAGCTTTTCCTCCCGTGAACCGCCCGCCGGGGCGTCTGCGCCTTCGGCGAACAGGTCTGCCTGCGGCGTTTCCGCCTCATCCTCCCAGCCGCTGATGCCGCAGCCGATCAACCGCACCCGCCGGCCCGCCAGGCCGCTCTCGCGGTAGAGGGCGAGTGCGGTCCGCAGGATGGTCTTGTCGGCGTCGGTCGGTGCGTCCAGTCGTCGCTGCCGTGTGTGCGTCTCGAAGTTCTCCAGGCGGATCTTCAGCGTCACCACGCGCCCCTTGAGTCCCTCGCGGCGGGCCAGATAGCCCACCTCGGTGGCGGCCCACTGCAGGGTTTCGCGCAGCAGCTCCGGGTCGTCCTGGTCGCGGTTGAAGGTGGTCTCCTTGGAAATCGATTTGCGCCCCTGGTCCGGCTCCACCCGGTCCGAGGCGATGCCGCGGGCCTGGTCGTGCAGGTGGCTGGCGGCCGCCGGCGCGAGGTGGCGGGCGAGCAGGGTGAGGGGTCGTTCGCGCAGGTCGGCGACGGTGCGCACGCTCAGGTCCTGCAGGCGGGCGAGGGTCTTGCGGCCCACGCCGCGCAGGTTGGAGACCGGCATGGGGGCGAGGAAGTCGAGTACCTCTTCCTCGCGGACCACGGTGAGGCCGGCGGGCTTGTTCCGATCCGAGGCGAGCTTGGCGATGAGGCGGTTGGGGCCGATGCCGATGGAGGCGGTGAGTCCGGTGGCGTCGCGGATCGCCTGCCGGGTGCGTTCGGCGATCGCCTCGGGCGGGCCGAACAGCCGTTCCAGGCCGCTGACGTCGACGTAGGCCTCGTCGATGGAGACCGGCTCCACCAGCGGCGAGATGGTTTCCAGTGCGGCCATGATCTGGCGCGAGGCCTCGGCGTAGGCGCTCATGCGCGGGCGCAGGTAGACCGTCTCCGGCGGCAGGCGGCGTGCGGCCTCGGAGATCGGCATGGCCGAGTGCACCCCATAGCGGCGCGCCTCGTAGGAGCAGGTGGCGACCACGCCGCGGTTGCCCGGCAGGGCACCCACCACTACCGGCAGGCGGCGGTATTCGGGATGGTCGCGCTGCTCCACCGAGGCGAAGAAGGCGTCCATGTCGACGTGCATGACCAGGCGTTGCATGGGGCGGATGGGATCAGCCTTCGCCGCTGCGATCCCGGTCGAAGGCGCGGTCGTCGATGTGATGGACCGCGGCGGTCTGGTGGTTGTCGCCGGGGGGGCGGCCGTAGCGGGCGGCGAAGGCCTGGGACAGGGTCAGCAGCATGCCCTCGGCGGCCGCCTCGCTGACCCGGTCGTTGAGCATCGCCTCCAGCAGCATCTGCTCGGGGCGCAGCAGGGGCTTGCCGAAGCGGCGGGCGAAGCCGTCGCGCAGCTGCGCCACCAGCTGCTCCATGCGCCCCGGATCGCTGCCGTTGGCCGCCAGCAGGCGGGCGACGGCGTGTTCCAGGTCGTGCAGCGGCCGCCGGTGGTGCTTTTCGTACAGCTCCTCCAGGGTCAGGCTGAGGTAGCGGATCTCGTCGGCCGGGTAGTCGCGTCGCTCCAGCGCCTCGAACAGGGCCCGCCGCGGGTCCAGCGGGGCGTGGCCGAAGCGCCGCTGGTAGGTGTCCAGCAGCGGTGCCAGCAGGGCATCGGCCTCGGCCTCACCGACCCGGGCCAGTTGTGCCGGCAGACTCTCTTCCGGTTCGGCGGGGGCGCCCGCCGGGGTTGGCGGCGCCTCGTCGGCGGCCGCCGGTTGCGGCATGCCGGCGAGTCCGTTCCAGAACTCGCTGAAGCCGAGGGCGGGGTCGCCGCTGCCCAGGTGGCGGTCGATCGCCTCGGCCAGGGCGTAGAAGCAGCGGCTGGACGGGGCCTGGTGGTCCAGCTGGATCACCGGGCGCTGCAGGCGCACGGCGCGGGTGAGGGCCGGGTCCCGCTGCACGTAGCCCAGGTAGAAGGTATCGAGCTTGAGGTACTTGCGCGTGGCGCCACGGAAGCGGCCGAAGATCTCCAGGCTCTCGCGGTGGCTGCCCACCTGGTTGACCAGCACGTAGGCCGGGCGCCGGATGCCGCGGTTGCGCATGATCTTGAGCAGGGAGAAGGCGTTGGTCAGCGAGGTCGGCTCCGGCGTCACCACCATCACCCCCACCTGGGCCGACTGAATGAAGCGCAGCACGGAGGCGGCGGCGCCGGCCGCGGTGTCGATCAGCAGGTAGTCGAAGTCGCGTTCCAGTTCGGCCAGGGCGCGCAGCAGGGTCTGCTGGCGTTTGGGATTCAGGTCGGCCAGCTCGGCCACCCCCGAGGCGGCCGGCACGATGCGCAGGCCGCGCGGCCCCTCCAGCAGCAGGTCCGCCAGCGCGCATTCGCCGTTGAGCAGATGCTCCAGGCTGTAGCGGGGCGTCTGGCCGAGGATCACGTTGATGTTGGCCATGCCGGCGTCGGCGTCGAAGACGCAGACCCGCGCGCCGCGCGCGGCCAGGGCGATGCCCAGGTTGGCGCTGACGTTGGTCTTGCCGACACCGCCCTTGCCGCTGGTGACGGCCAGCACCCGCGCGTGGCCGGGAGGTCGAGCGCTGCTCACGGTCCGGTGCCCATGGGTCGGGTAAATCTCATTGAGGTTCAGGCGCTTGCATGGGCTCAGGATACCAGAAGCGGCCGCTCCCGGGCGCCCTGACAGTCTGTGTCATGCATTCTTCTTGCGCATAGGGTATTGTCCTGATAGGTTTTATAAAAATTCACGAAAATTATATAGATGAGCCCGACTCCTGACGCACTCCTGGAAGATGGGCAGGTGACCCGCCTGCCGTCGCCGCCGCTGTTGCTGGCGCGCTTGCTGGAGGCGTTTGCCGGGGAGGAGGTCAGCTTCGAGGAGCTGACCTCGTTGATCGGGCGCGATCCCGCCCTCAGCGCGCGGGTCATCGCCGTGGCCAACACGCCGTATTACTACCGCAGCGGCAAGGCCGATTCCCTGAAGCGGGTGCTCATCACCCTGGGTCTGCCCACGGTGCGCACCATTGCCGTGACCGCCTCGGTCTATCAGTACTTCTCCGATACGCCGGGGCTGCGCGGCGCCCTGCTGACGCGCTGCTGGCGCCATGGTTTTCTTACCGCCGTGCTGGCCCGTTCCCTGATCGGCCTCACCCGCCAGGGTGGCGCCGAGGAGGCCTATCTCGCCGGCCTGCTGCACGACCTCGGTCAGCTGGTGCTGGCGGTCAAGCTGCCCGATGCCTATCCGGCGCTGTTGGCGGATGCCGGCGAGTCGGCGTTGGACCCGGCAGCGGAACGGGAGCAGATCGGTGTCGGTCACGATGAACTGGGTGCCCGGCTGCTGCAGCAGTGGGGCCTTGCCCCCTTTGTGGTCGATGCCGTGCGCTTCCACCACGAGCCGTCCGCGGCGCTGCGCGACGCGCATCCGCTGGTGCGCGCGGTGCACCTGGCCAACCTGCTGGCCCACGATCCGGATGCCACCAGCGACGCGGTGGTCCGCGCCGCCGCGGTGTTCGGGCTCGGCGGTGACATCCTGGCCGACCTGTGTGCCCGCGCCGCGGAGGAGGTGCGCCTGGTGCAGCAGGCCATGGGGGTCGAGGGCGAGGCGGACGAGCCGCCGGCTCAACAGGGCCCGCTGGCCGAACAGATGCAGCGCCATGCCCTGCTCGACGCCGTGCGTCAGCAGTTCGATGGCGAACAGGGTGAGGATGAACTGGCCAGCGCGATCCTGCGCGGCGCGACCATTCTCTTCGACGTCGATGCCGTGCTGCTGTTCGAATACGACCCGGCCGCCAACCGGGTACGCGGGCGTGCGGGGCTCGAGCGCGAGGCGCGCCTGAACGAACTGGAACTGCCCCTGGAGGAGGGACGCAGTGTGCTGGCCCAGAGCCTGCTCACCCGCAGCGTGAGTGCCAGTGAGGAGGGCGATGCGGGCAGCGTGCTCGACCGGCAGATCGCCCGCCTGCTGCAGCGGCCGGTGGTGGTCTGCCTGCCGTTGCTGGGCCGCGACGACGAGCCGGTGGGGGTGCTGGTGTTCGGCGTGGTGCGGGCCCAGGCGGAACGGCTGGCGCGCCAGAGCAGTCTGTTGATGGCCTTCGCCCATGACGTGGCCGGTCGCTGGCAGGGCTGGCGCCGCCGCCAGCTGGCGTCGGCGGCGCGCGAGGAGGAGTTGGCGGCCGAGTTCGATGCGCGGGCGCGGCGGGTGGTGCACGAGGCGAACAACCCGCTCACCATCATGCGCAACTACCTGGCGCTGCTCGGCGGGCGGTTGGACGCGGAGCACGCGGCCCAGGATGACCTGAAGATCCTGCGCGAGGAGATCGACCGTGTCGCCGGGATCCTCAGCGGCCTGCGCCAGACGCCGGAGCAGGAGGCGGACGCCTCGGCGCCGGTGGATCTGAACGGCCTGGTGCGCGATCTGGGCCGGCTGTGGCAGGGGAGTCTGCTGGTGGGGCGGCAGGTGGAGCTGGCGCTCGACCTCGATCCGGCGGTGCCGCCGCTCACCACCGGGCGCAACGCGCTGAAGCAGGTGCTCATCAACCTCGCCCGCAACGGGGTGGAGGCGATGGGGGAGAAGGGTCGGCTGCAGATCGCCACGCGGGATTACGTCTACCTCGACGGCCAGGCCTTCGTCGAGCTGACGGTCGCCGACGACGGTCCGGGCCTGCCGCCGCAGGTACTGGCCAATCTGTTCCGCCCGGTGGTCAGCCACAAGGGCGGCAATCACGCCGGGCTCGGGTTGTCGATCGTCAAGAGCCTGGTGGACGAACTGGGTGGCAGGATAAGTTGCAGAAGCAGCGAAACGGGCGGCGCCACGTTTCAGATCCTGTTGCCGCGGGTGTTGGAAGGGTAGCGCCGGAGATGCTGCCCGGGACAAAGAGGATGCATGCGCCGCCGGGGAGCAGGCGCAGATCGTTGGAGGTCGTGCGATGAAGGGGCAAGAGAGGGGTGTACCGCCGGCGAGCGTCTTGGCGGTGGACGACGAACCGCGGCTCCTGAGCAGTCTTGAGGCGTTGCTGCTGTCCCGGGGTTACCGGGTGCAGACCGCGGCAGGCGGGCACGAGGCCTGCGCATGGCTCGAACGCCAGCGTTTCGATCTGGTGCTGGCCGACCTGATGATGCCCGAGGTGGACGGCTTCGAGGTGATGCGTTACGTCCAGGAGAAGGGCCACGACAGTCCGGTGATCGTGGTCAGCGGCGACAGTTCGATCGAGTCGGCGATCGGTGCCCTGCGCGCCGGCGCCCACGATTTCGTGCGCAAGCCGTATGCGCCCGAGGTGCTGCTGAAGACCGTCGAGAACGCCATGCGCCAGCGCCGCCTGGAGCGGGACGCGCAGCAGATGGAGGCGCGCCTGCGCCGCTCCGAGCAGCTCTACCGTTACATGGTCAACAACTCCCCGGACATCATCTACATGCTGGATGGCCAGGGGCGCTTCCGCTTCGTCAATGATCGCGCCGAGCAACTGCTGGGCTACGAACGCGAAGAGCTGGTCGGGCGCCACTTCTCCGAAGTGCTGGCCCACGAGGATCAGGACCTGGCACGCTATGCCTTCGCCGAGCGGCGAACCGGCGGACGGCGCAGCCGCAACGTGGAACTGCACCTGCGCTGCAAGGCCGAGGACGCGGACCCGTTGGTGGTCGAGAACAGCTTCATTCCCATCGAGCTCGATGCCTGGGGGCTCTATTCACCCGACAACGGCGAAGGCCGCCGTTTCATGGGCACCTACGGTGTCGCCCGCGACATCTCGGGCCGCAAGCGGGCGGAGGAGACGATCCGCTTCCAGGCCCATCACGACCTGCTCACCCGGCTGCCCAACCGGACCCTGCTGAAGGACCGCCTGGGTCTGGCCCTGGCCGACGCCCGCCGCCACGGCGACGGCCTGGCCGTGCTGCACCTGGACATCGACCGCTTCAAGATCATCAACGATCACCTCGGGCACGCCATGGGCGACGAACTGCTGTGCGCCTTTGCCGAGCGTCTGCGCGCCTCCCTGCGTGACGACGACACCCTGGCGCGGATCGGCGGCGACGAGTTTGCCGTATTGTTGCCGCACGTGCGCGGCGAGCAGGAGGTCGCGCGGGTCGGGGCCAAAATCCGCGACACCCTGGCGACGCCGTTCATGATCGGCGGCCAGGAGGTCTTCACCTCGGTGAGCGTCGGCGCGGCCCTCTTTCCCCATCACGGCGAAAGCATCGACGGCCTGCTGCGGAATGCCGACGTGGCCATGTACCACAGCCGCTCCAGCGGCCATGCCGGGTTCGCCTGTTACGAACCGAGCATGGACGACACCTTCTCGCGCCACCTGGCCATCGAGCGTGGAATTCGCACCGGGCTGGGCAGCGATCAATTCAGTGTTCACTTCCAGGCCCAGGTGGACGCCGACAGCGAGCGCATCGTCGGCTTCGAGGCCCTGGCGCGCTGGGAGCATCCGGAGCTGGGGTCGATTTCACCGCAGGAATTCGTGCCGGTGGCGGAAAAGACCGGCCTGATCGTGCCCCTCGGCGACTGGGTGGTGGCCCAGGCCTGTGAGGCCGTGGCCCGCTGGCGCGCCGCCGGGTTCACGGATCTGCGCATCGCGGTCAACTTCTCCACCGTGCAGGTGGCCCAGGTGGATTTCGTCGACAAGATATTCGCCACCCTGGAACGTTTCGGCCTGCCGGGGCGGGCCCTGGAACTGGAGATCACCGAGAATGTGCTGATGAACGACATGGATACGGTGGCCAGCAAGCTGCGCACCCTGAGCAGCCGCGGCGTCACCGTGGCCATCGACGATTTCGGCACCGGTTACAGCTCCCTGAGCTATCTGCAGAGCCTGCCGATCGACCGGATCAAGATCGACCGCTCGTTTGTCTGCGGCCTCAGCGACGAGACCCGTTCCAGCGGCATCGTCACCGCGATCGTGGCCATGGCCAGCGGCCTCGACGTCAGCGTGGTCGCCGAAGGGGTGGAGAGCCGGAGCCAGTGCCGCTTCCTGCGCGGCATCGGCTGCCGCGAACTGCAGGGCTTCCTCTTCTCCCGGCCGCTGCCTCCGGCCGAGGTGGCGGGGCTGCTCGGTGCCGGGGTTGCCTTCGGTTGAGGCTCCGCTTGCCAGGCGTGCGTGTTTTGCCGCCGGCGGTTGGGTGGAAAATCGCCTCGCCGTTACGGGCGACAGGCGCTCCGGCACCTGTGCCGGGCGCGGGTCCCGGCCCGGTCGAGGGCGTCGCAGTCCTTGTCGCCAGGCGGGATTTCGCTTGTGTCCATCTCCTGGGTAGAATGCGGTAAGCTTGCGCGATGCTTGTCTTCCGGAAAAAAGCAGCCAGCCATGCGCGCCCGACGCGCCCCGGAGGCAAGCGTATTGACGGCCAGGGACGGTGCCGGGCAGTTTCGGGCCGTTGGCCGGTTGGAACCCGATGCAGGCAATAGCACCTGTCAAAAATCTTCAGCGCATGATCCTCACGTTTGCCGTTCTCGGCATTCTGTTGACGGGCCTGACGGTGGGCGTGGCCGGTATGTTTCCCCTCTACCGGCAACTCAAGGCCAATGAACTGAACGGGTTGGTCTCCCTGCTCGACCACCGCCAGCTGGTGGTGGAACAGTTCCTCGCCCGTACCCGGGACGTAACCCGCCAGATCGTCAGCCGGTCGCAGATCCGCAAGAAGCTCGTGGCCTACAATCGTGGCGAGGTCACGCTGCCCGAACTGGTCGCCTTTAGCCGCCCCAAGCTCGAGGACGCCCTGCGTGAGTCTCCGGCGATCACCGGCATGGTCCGCCTCGACGCGAACGGCGCGGAGGTGATCAGCATCGGCAGCCCGGGCCCGGCCGGCACCTGGCCGCGGCTGTCGGCGACAGGCAACGCACCGCGCATGAGCGGCCCGGTAACCGTGGATGGCCAGCCACGCCTGGTGGTGAGCATGCCTATCGTCGCGCGCGACGGCTCGCATCAGGGCACCGATATCCTGTTCTTCTCCCTTGATGGCCTGGCCAAGCTGCTCGGCAACCGCTCCGGCCTGGGTGCCACCGGCAGCTTCTGGCTGCTGCGCAAGCTGGGCGGGAACTGGAAGGCCTTCCTGAACGCAGGCAGCGGCCGGCCGCCGGCGGTACCCGAAGACTTCACGCTTCCCTCCGGCGGGCACGCGGTGCTCGACGATGGTCGCGACGGCCTGGTTTCCGCGGCCGTGTCGCTGTCGGTGCCCGGCTGGCTGCTGCTGGAGACGCGGGATGCCGACGAACTCTACGCCTCGCTGCTGCCGCGGGTCATGCCGGTCGCTCTCGGCCTGCTGACCCTGATCCTGCGGGGGGCCAGTGGGGTCTGGCTGTTCCTGCGGCCCCTGTCCGGCAGGGTGGTGGTGCAGGCGGGGACGCTGCATGCGGAGATGGAGCGGCGCCAGCGCAGCGAGGAGGAGGTGCGGCTGCTGCTGGAGTCCACCGGCGAGGGCCTGTACGGCATTGATCGCGAGGGGCGTTGCGTGATGTGCAACCCCAGTGCCGCGAGCCAGTTGGGCTTCCCCGGTCCCGAGGCGCTGATCGGGCAGTCGATGCATCAGCTCACCCATCACAGCAGGTCCGACGGCAGCGCCTTCCCCCTCGACGAGTGCCCGGTGCATGCGAGCGTCGAGCGCGGCGAACCGGTGGAGATGGCGGAGGATACCTTCTGGCGCCGCGACGGCAGCCCGTTCCCGGTGGAGTACCGCTCCTTCCCCATGCTTCGCGACGGCGAGGTGGTGGGCGCCGTGGTGAGCTTCGCCGACATCACCGCGCGCAAGCGGGACCAGGAGCATCTGCGCAAGCTGTCGCAGGCGGTGGAGCAGAGCCCGGCCGCGGTGGTGATCACCGACGCCGAAGGGCGGATCGAATACATCAATCACAGTTTCGAGGAGATGAGCGGCTACCAGGCTGGCGAGGCGCTCGGTGCGACGCCGCGCCTGCTCAAGTCGGGACGCATGCCGGACGGCTTTTATCGCGACCTCTGGGAGACCGTGCGCAGCGGGCGGCAGTGGTACGGCGAGGTGGTCAACCGGCGCAAGGACGGCGAGCTCTACTGGGTCGCCAGCTCGGTTTCGCCGATTCGTGACAGCGCGGGGCGCATCACCCACATGGTCGGTGTGCAGGAGGACGTCACGGTCCGCAAGAACTACGAGGAGCAGTTGCTGCACCAGGCCAACTACGACGGCCTGACCGGTCTGCCCAACCGCATCCTGGCCCTCGACCGCCTGTCGCAGGCGCTGGTGCGTGACCAGCGCGAGGGCAGCATGGTGGCATTGCTGTTCGTCGACCTGGACAACTTCAAGCAGGTGAACGATTCCCTCGGCCACGAGGCCGGCGACACCCTGTTGCGCGCCACTGCCGAGCGGCTCGTCGCCAGCGTGCGTGAAGGGGATACCGTGGCCCGCTACAGCGGCGACGAGTTCGTGGTCATCCTGCCGGACATGGAGGAGCCGCAGCAGACCGAGCGGGTGATCAAGAAGATCCTCGATGCCTTCCGCAAGCCCTTCAGCCACGATGGACACGAGCTGTTTGCCACCACCAGTATCGGCGTCTGCGTCTTCCCCGACGACGGCGACGACCCCAACATGCTGCTGCGCAATGCCGATGCCGCCATGCACCGGGCCAAGGAGCGGGGACGCAACACCTCCGCCTTCTTCGAGCCGGGGATGAACGAGCGGGCGGTGCACCGCCTGGAACTGGAGGGGCTGTTGCGGCACGCACTGGAGCGCAACGAGCTGTTCCTGCTCTACCAGCCGATCGTCGAGCTCGGCGCCGAGGGTGTCACGGTGGGGGTGGAGGCGCTGCTGCGCTGGCAGAGCCCGCAACTGGGTCTGGTTGGGCCGGACGACTTCATTCCCCTGGCCGAGGATACCGGCACCATCGTGCCGATCGGCGCCTGGGTTTTCGAGCAGGTGTGCAGGCAAATGAGCGAATGGCACCGCGCCGGCATCGTGCTGCGCCATGTGGCGGTGAACGTTTCGCCGCGCCAGCTGCGTGATCCCGGCTTCGTGGAGCTGGTCCGGCGCATCATGGGCAACTGCAAACTGGCCGGGAGTAGCCTGCAGATCGAGGTTACCGAGAGGCTGTTGATGGAGAATGTGCCCGAGGCCAAACGGATTCTGGACGAGCTGAAGGGCTTGGGCGTGAGCCTGTCGATGGACGACTTCGGTACCGGTTACTCCTCTCTGGGTTATCTCAAGGGCTTCCCCTTCGACGTGCTCAAGATCGACCGCAGCTTCGTGCGCGACATTCCCGGTGATGCCGACGATGCCGCGCTGGCCGGGGCGATCATCGCCATGGCCCGCAGCCTCGGCCTGAAGGTGGTGGGCGAGGGCGTGGAGACCCGGGAGCAGCTGCAGTTCCTGACCGACCACGGTTGCGAGATGGCCCAGGGTTTCTATTTCAGCCGTCCGGTGGAGCCGGCGGCGATCGCCGCGATGCTCTCCCCGAAATCCTGAGGTCGTGCTGCTGGTCCGCAAATTGCATTGATGCGGGCATAGGCAGCAAGGGAGATCGGCAGTGTCAAAGTATCCACATCTCGTCGTCGGTTTGGCGTCGGTCGTGCTGGCCGCCTGCGCGCCGCGCCCGCTGTTGGCGCCGCGGCTGCCATCCGAGAATCCCGCGCGGCAACCGCCCGCCGCCCAGGCGCCCGCCACGCCGGCCGGGCCGCAGGCCTCCGAGCTCTGCAGCCCCGCCAAGGGGGTCGCCTATGGCCTGCGCAAGAAGGTGGCGGTGGTGCAGTTTCCGGTGGCCGACCCGGCCGACGCCTTCGACCTGCCGGGCTTCGAGCGGGCCTGGGCCCACGAACTGGAGCGGCGCCTGGGCGCCGAACACCGCTTTCTGCTGAGTGATGCCAGCGAATACCGCCTGGCGCCGCTGGCCATGGACGCCCTGGGCCGCTACAGCCAGGGGCCCGGCGACCAGGCACGCCAGATCGCCGCCCGGACCGGCGCCCAGTTCGTCGTCAGCGGCCGGGTGGTCGACGTGGCGATGGAGGAGCCGACCCAGATGCTCGAATCCATGAGCCGCTGGCCGACCCGCCGCCTGGGGGTCGAGCTGAGCGTCTACGATGGCGCCACCGGGGCCCTGCTCGCCCATCACAGCTATCGGGAACAGGTGCAGGGCCATGTGAAGATGAGCGGGCTCTCGCCCATGGGCGGCGAGTTCCTGGACAGCGAATTCGGTCAGGCGGTGGGCCGGACCCTCGACCGCCAGGTGGTCGATGTGGTCAACGACCTGGCCTGTGTGCCGTTCACGGCCCATATCGTGGCGGTGGACGACGGTGTGGTGCGGATCGACGCCGGCGGCACCTCCCTGCTGCGGCCCAACGACACCCTGCGGGTCTATCGCCACCGCCTCGCCACCGCCGGTGCCGGGCACGACTTCTATCAGGACGAGCCGGCCGGCACCCTGGTGATCCGCCAGGTCTTCCCGCAATTCGCCCAGGGGGCGATGCAGAAGGCGGGCGATGTCCGCAGCCTGCGTCCCGGCGACCTGGTACGGACCTGGTAAGAGCGGAGAGGTTTCGGGAAGGAACGCCCGCCCTGCGTCCGCAGGGCGGGCGTTTGTCTATTCGGAGAAATAGAAACAGCGCGGGTCGAGCCGACGCAGATACTCACCCGGCAGTTCGTCGCCCTTGTCGGCCTTGCCGGCCTGCGCACCGAGCATCGCCCGCGGTTTGCCGTGGCGGCCGCCGTAGCAGTCGCGGCTGGGATCGAATTCAGCCTGCACCACCTGTTGCGGCAGGCGGGGTTTCGGCAGCTCGACGGGGGGCGGCGCGGGCAGCACCGGCGGCGGGGGGATGGTCGGGCCGCCGGCGACCTGGTCGGGCGTCGGCACGTTTCCGCCGCCGCCTCCCATCGTGCTTCCGGCCATTGCCGCGCGCGGCGCCGTGGCGGGCCGCGGGCTGGTGGTGCCCGGCGCCCCGGTGGCTGCCGTATGGGGGGTCTTGGGCGCCGGCTGCGCCGAAGCCGCAGCGGTGGTCGTGTGTTGCCCGGCCTGCCAAGCGTTGAGCTCGTGGGTGCCGAAGTAACCGATGGCGCCGCCCAGCAGCAGGCCGAGGGGGTGGGCGGTGAGGGCGCCGCCGATCAGACCACCGACCAGGGAACCCTTGCCCTCGGGCTGCTTGAAGAAGTCCTGCAGGCTGTGGGCGAGCTGGTTCGGCCGCGGCTCTTCCGCGGCCGGCGCCGCCACGCACAGGCCGAGCAGGGCGACGGCGACAAGCTGACGGGTATGGCGGTGCATGGCGGGTCTCCTCACTTTCCGGTCTCGGTCACCAGACAATCGATCTTGCGGGCCTTGAGGCGGCGGCACAGGGCGCGCGCCTCCGTCTCGCTGCTGCCGGGCGCCACCAGCATGCGATAGAAGACGCCCTTCTTCGGCCCGAGGTCGACGCGGACGACACGGCTCTTCAGTTTACCCAGCAGGGCCGGCTGGGCCCGGCGCAGATCGGCCAGGGTCTGCCCCGCCTGCTCCCGCACCAGGAAGGCGCCGAGCTGTACGGCATAGTGGCCGTGGCTCGCGGGCCTCGGCTTGGGGGACGCCTTCGGGGCCGTCGCCGGCGCGGCCCGGTGGGCGTGCTTCGGTGTCTCGGGCGCGACCACCACACAGTGTTGGCCGGCACGTTGCAGTTCGCGGCAGCGGGCCTGCGCCGCCGCCCGCTCTTCGAACGGGCCGGCCTGCACCCGGTACAGGGTGCGGCCGTCGCGGGCGACCGGTTTCGCCGTGTGGCTGAGGGCGGAGAGGGCGCCGCCGTGGCGCAGCAGGGCCATGGACCAGGCCGTCTCGGCGGCGCCCGCGCTGGCAAAGGCGCCGAGCTGGATCCGCCAGCTGTCGGCGCTCAGGGCGGGTGGTGTTGGGGTGGGCGCGGGCTTGGGTTCGCTCACGGCCGCGGCCATGTGCGCGTCCTGTGTCGCTTGGGCGGCTTCCGTCGGCGTGCTTTCGTCCGCCGCCGGGGCCCAGGCCTTCACCTCCACGTCCGCCGGGGTCGGGCGGGGCCGCAATAGCAGCTCGCCGCCGGCGGCCGTCTCCCCCTTGTGTTCGAGGACCACGGGGGAGGGCGGGGAGGCAATCATCGTGATCTCCGGGCTGCGCACGGCGACGCGGTAGCTGCCCAGGGGCACCCCGGTGAAGGCGTAGGCCCCCTGGGCGTCGCTGTGGGTCTGGCGCAGGACCCGCCCGAGGGGATCCTCCAACAGCACCTCGGCGTTGGCCACCGGCGCGCGCCGCTTGGCGGCGGATTCGCGCAGCACCCGGCCACGGATCTGCGCGGTCGGGGTCAGCGGCAGGTCCACCTCGGACACGGCGCCCGGCCGGGGCACGACGCTCACCGGCGGACCGGCGGCCAGCGCAGGATCACCGGTCCGCTCCACCTGCAGGTCGGTGCGCCGGTAGGCGGCGAGGTCGGGCAGGGCCGCGATGCCGTCGCTGCGGCTGACTGCGCCCCGTTCGTCCTGCACTGCGGCGACCCTGGCACCGGCCACCGGCACGTCGCCGGCGGAGAAGTGGCCGTTGCCGTCGCGGTCCTCGAACACCCGCACCCGGGCCGCGCCCCGGCCGCTCTGGCGCCCGCTGCTGGCGACCAGGGCGCCGCTGCGCGGATCGGGGCCGAGCGAGAGGTTGGCGGTCAGATAGCCGTAGTAGTTGCCGCCCGTGTCGTAGGCGATGGTCGGGGTGATGATGATCGACTGCAGGTCCCAGTTGAGGCCGGCGGAGAAGCGGGTGTCCCCGCTGGGGTTGAGGCCGGCCCGGCGGGTGATGTCGAAGTTCAGGCTGGTGCTGTCGTCGAGGCGCAGGCGGCTGGAGAGCAACAGACTTTCGACGCCCAAGGCGGGCTGCAGGTTGTAGTCGAGGCGGGCGCGCAGGAACAGCGGCTCGAAATGGCCCACCGCCTCGATCCCGCCCTGGGTGATGGCGCTGTGGCTGCCGGCGACGTTGCGGTCGATCAGCTTCAGATCGTTGCTGAAATAGAGGGCGCCGACCCGGCGCGAGAGGGTGCCCTGGAACCAGCTTTGGGCGTAATCGCGGCGCAGCTCGCGGTTGGCGGAGAGGATCAGCTGGGTGGGGCCGGCGTAGCCGCTCAGGGCCAGACCGGCGCGCCAGCGCAGGGGATTGGTCAGGTCGAGGGGATCGTCGCTGAGGTAGCCGCGGGAGTTCAGGTAGTCGGCACGCAGGTCGAACTGGCCCAGCGGCGCATGGCCGAGCAGGCGCCAGGCGTCGCCACCGGCGGTGTCGTGCAGGGCGTCGGCGGCGAGGAAGAGTCCGGGCCAGGCGCCGCGCAGGCCGAGGTCGAGCACGTTGCGGCGGGTGCCGCCGAGCTGTGCGCTGCGGATCGCGGTGGCGAGGCCGAGGCTGTCGGTGAGGCCGAGGTCGAAGCCGCCCAACAGGCGGGCGCTGTTGCGGTCGGAGGAGTAGACCGCGTTGTCGGTGGCGTCGATCAGCCGGCGCTCCTTCTGGGTCGCGCCGACCCGGTAGAGCAGGCGTCCGGCCGGCAGCATCCCGGGGCCGACGTAGTAGCTGCGGGTCTCGTGGCGCTCCTGGCCGTTGGGGCCGTAGAACACCAGCTCGAAGGCGTTGTTGCCGTAGAACAGCGGCAGACGGTCCAACTGGTAGCGGCCGTCGCGGCCCACGGTGGTGTAGGCGATCAGGCTGCCGTTGCGGTAGACCTCCAGGTCCCAGCCGGGCAGCGACTCGCCCGTGAGCGACGCGCTGTCGAAGGCGTAGCCCTCGTCGGAGTCGCCGTTGCGCAGCACGATGCCGCGCTCCAGGGCGCGATCGCCGAGCAGCGGCATGTCGGGGGTCAGCACGTCGCCCAGGGCCAGGTGGGTGGCGTGCAGCGGGCCGAGCATGCCGGCACTGGGGTCGTCCCGCTGCAGGCTCAGGCGGACGTTGCTCAGGTGGTCGTTGTCGTCGCCGGCCAGGTAGACCTTGGAGGCCATGAAGCCGAGGTCGCCTTCGGACAGCAGGGCGTAGTCGCCGCCTACGGTGGCCTTGCCGCCGCTGCTGCGGTGGATGGAATAGCCGAGCCCGATCTCGGTGGTGCGTGGGCCTACGGCCCGGTACGGGGTGGCCTGATAGCGGCCGGCGGGGGCGCGGTGGGTGCCGGGCGTCGGCTCACGGGCGGTCTCGGCGGCAGCCGCCACTGTGAAGCGCCGGCTGCGCGGGACCACATCCACCGCCAGGTCGCGGTAGGCGATGCGGAAATCGGCCGGGAACCAGGTGGCCAGGGTCTCGGGGGAGACATACCAGTGGTCGCCCTGGGCCAGCAGGTCCTCCGGCTCGAGGACCAGCACGCGTTTGCCCACCTCCACGCGGGCGCGGTTCAGATCCAGGCGGAAGCGTTGCGGCGGATCGCCGAAGCTGCCTTCGGCCATACCCTTGTCCGGTTCCACCCGGATCGCCATGCCGAGGGCCTCGAACAGCGGGCGCAGGGGCAGCAGCAGGGTGTCGCCGTGGACGTAGGCGGGCAGCGCGCGGTCGAGCACGCGGCCATGGAAACGCAGGCGGATGTTCACCGCATTGTCGGCGCGCAGCGCGGTCTCGGCCGCTTGCAGGCGGTGGGTGGCGGTCACCAGTGCCGCGGCGCCGGCGCAGGCGAGCAGGGCCGCCAAGAGCGCGATGTGCCGAAGGATTGACGCGGCACCGGCGGCGAGTTTTCGCCGCCAGAGACTGCCGGGGTACCCGGCATTCCGTGAAAAATCCTTTGTAAACAAATGCATGACTGTAGGATCTCGTTTTGTCCTACAGCATGATTAGCAAGCAAGGTGCCAACTCGCGGAGGCGGCCTGGCGGCTGGATGGTGCCCCGAAGAGGATTATTCGGCCTTTGGGCCTCACCCCTTCGGGGCCGCCT
>CAZMMH010000003.1:0-12414 GCA_964567315.1 uncultured Gammaproteobacteria bacterium | reverse complement strand
AACCGGCTGTTGGAAACGTCAGAGCTTCGAATCCCGTCTTCGGGAAGGCGAGCCGGGGCATCGGGGCATCAATCGTGGCGAGCGTATGTGGTGCCCCGAAGAGGATTATTCGGCCTTTGGGCCTCACCCCTTCGGGGCCGCCTTCGCTGCGCGTCGGCGTTCGCTCCCGCTTTGCGGGATCGTCGAACCGGCTGTTGGAAACGTCAGAGCTTCGAATCCCGTCTTCGGGAAGGCGAGCCGGGGCATCGGGGCATCAATCGTGGCGAGCGTATGTGGTGCCCCGAAGAGGATTCGAACCTCTGACCTACCGCTTAGGAGGCGATTGCTCTATCCAGCTGAGCTACCGGGGCGTTGTCCAGGGGACGGCGCAAATGCTAACACATCCGCGTCGATTCCTTGGCGCCGGCCTATCGTCCGGAAGGCCGTTCATCTATTATGCGATAAACCATTCAGCCGCCGTTGGTCATTATAATCGCCTGTATTTTCAGTCTGTTGTGACAGCGTATTGGCGTGGGTGGACTATCAATGCGTCGATGGCGCAAAACCTGCAAGCCAGCGCACACGGCATGTACAGCAAGGGGATGCCCCGATGTTCAACGGCAAGTCAATCCTGATCACGGGCGGCACCGGCTCGTTCGGCAAACTCTACGTGCGGACGATCCTGGAGCGCTTCCAGCCCAAACGGCTGATCATCTATTCGCGTGACGAGCTCAAGCAGTTCGAGATGGCGCAGGAGTTCAACGCACCCTGCATGCGCTACTTCATCGGCGACGTGCGCGACCAGCCGCGATTGATCCAGGCCATGCGCGGGGTCGATTACGTGATCCACGCGGCCGCCCTCAAGCAGGTGCCGGCGGCCGAGTACAACCCGATGGAGTGCATCAAGACCAACATCTACGGCGCCGAAAACGTGATCCAGGCGGCGCTGGCCAACGGGGTCGAGCGGGTCATCGCGCTGTCGACCGACAAGGCGGCCAACCCGATCAACCTGTACGGTGCCACCAAGCTGGCCTCGGACAAACTGTTCGTCGCCGCCAACAACATTTCCGGCGGCCACCGCTCCCGTTTCGCCGTGGTGCGCTACGGCAACGTGGTTGGCTCCCGCGGTTCGGTAGTGCCGTTCTTCCAGAAGCTGATTGCCGATGGCAGCGACCATCTGCCCATCACCCACGAGAAGATGACCCGCTTCTGGATCACCCTGCAGCAGGGTGTCGACTTCGTGCTCAAGAACTTCGAGCGCATGCGCGGCGGCGAGATCTTCGTGCCCAAGATTCCCTCGGTGCGCATCGTCGACCTCGCCTCGGCCATGGCGCCGGACCTGCGCCAGGAGGTCATCGGCATCCGGCCCGGCGAGAAGATCCACGAGGTGATGTGCCCGGCGGACGATTCGCACCTGACCCTGGAGTTCGCCGACCACTTCGTGATCCGCCCCAGCATCACCTTCGTCGAACGCAGCAACGAGTACGTCACCAACAAGCTGGGCGAAGAGGGCAAGCCGGTGGCACAGGGCTTCGAGTACGGCTCGGGGAACAACGAGAAATTCCTGGACGTGCCGGAGATCGTCGAGTTCAACCGGCTCGCCGGTCTCTAATGATTCCCTACGGGCGCCAGGAAATCGGCGATGACGACATTCGCGCGGTCGTCGATGTCCTGCAGTCGGACTTCCTGACCCAGGGCCCGGCGGTACCGGCCTTCGAGCGCGCCCTGGCCGACTATTGCGGGGCGCCGTACGCGGTGGCGGTCAACAGCGCCACCAGCGCTCTGCACATCGCCTGTCTCGCCCTCGGGGTCGGCCCGGGGGACCGGGTCTGGACCAGCCCCAACACCTTCGTCGCCAGCGCCAACTGCGCCCGCTACTGCGGCGCCGAGGTCGACTTCGTCGACATCGATCCCGCGACCTACAATCTTTCCCCGGCTGCACTGGCGGAAAAGCTGAAGCATGCGGAGCGCATGGGGATGCTGCCCAAGGTGGTGATTCCCGTGCACTTCGCCGGCCAGCCCTGCGACATGCAGGCCATCGCGGAGCTCGCGGCACGCTACGGCTTCCACGTGATCGAGGACGCCTCCCATGCGGTGGGCGCCCGCTATGGCGACAGCCTGACCGGCGACTGCCGCTACAGCGATATCACTGTGTTCAGCTTTCACCCGGTCAAGATCATCACCACCGGTGAAGGCGGCATGGCCACGACACGCTCGGCCGAGCTGGCGCGGCGGATGCAACTGCTGCGCAGCCACGGCGTCACCCGCGAGCCGGAGGAGCTGCAGCGGCGCGACGAGGGGCCCTGGTACTACGAGCAGCAGTTTCTCGGCTTCAACTACCGGATGACGGATATCCAGGCGGCCCTGGGCAGTTCCCAGCTGCAGCGTCTGGACCAGTGGCTCGCCCGGCGTCAGGCCCTGGCCGACGCCTACGACGAGGCGCTTGCCGGTCTGCCGCTCATCCTGCCGGCGCGTGCCGCGGGCCGACGCTCGGCCTGGCATCTGTATGTCGTGCAGGTCGACCCGCAACGGACCACGCGGACGCGACGGGAGGTGTTCGAGAATTTGCGTGCCGCCGGCATCGGGGTCAACGTGCACTACATCCCGGTGCACACCCAGCCGGACTACCGTGCCCTCGGCTTCGTCCCCGGACAATTCCCGCAGGCCGAGGCCTACTACGCCCGCTGCATCTCCCTGCCGCTGTTTGCCGGACTCGGTGACGCCGAGCAGCAGCAGGTGGTGGCGGCGGTGGTGGAGGCCCTGCAATGATCGTCGCCGTGATCCCGGCGCGCGGCGGCAGCAAGCGGATCCCGCGCAAGAACATCAAGCCGTTCCTGGGCAAGCCGATGATCGGTTACACCGTGGAGGCGGCACGCGCCAGCGGCGTGTTCGACCGCATCCTCGTTTCCACCGACGACGACGAAATCGCCGCGGTCGCCGAATCCTTCGGCGCTGAAGCCCCGTTCCGCCGTCCGGCCGAACTGGCGGACGACCATGCCGGCACCACCGGCGTGATCGCCCATGCCGTGAGTTGGCTGGAGGCGCATGGGCACCGCCCGTCCGCGGTCTGCTGCCTGTACGCCACCGCACCCCTGCTGCATGACATGGACATCGCCGCCGGGCTGCGGATGCTGCGGGCGGAGGACTGGGACTTCGTGTTTTCGGCGACGACCTTTCCGGCACCGATCTTCCGCGCCTTCTTCATGCTGCCTGAGGGTGGCGTGGCCATGTTCGACCCGGAGCATTTCAACACTCGCTCCCAGGATCTGCCGGAGGCATGGCACGACGCGGGCCAGTTCTACTGGGGCACGCCCGAGGCGTGGCTGGAGCAGCGCAGGATCTTCGGCGATCGTTCGACCATCGTCCGGCTGCCGCACTGGCGGGCGCAGGACATCGACACCGAAGAGGATTGGATGCGTGCCGAAATGATGTGCCGGGCACTGGTGACCACCGGCTGAGGGCCGGCGTTGCCGGCTGCACGGCCTGGTGGGCATGAACGCGGGGAATGGGGTTTCCGGGCGATGAAGCTGAGACCGGTGACGGAACAGGATTGCACGCTGCTGTTCGATTGGGCCAACGATACCGACGTACGGAGCATGTCGGTCAAGCGGGCGGCGATCGACTGGGAATCGCACTGCCGCTGGTTCCGGCAACGCCTGGACGACCCCGGCTGTTGGATCTTCATCGGGCTGGACGACGCCGGTGAACCCTTTGGCCAGATCCGTTTCGACCGACGTGGCCCGGGGGTGGCCGAAACCGGCATCAGCATCGACCGGCGTTTCCGCGGCCGCGGGTTCGGCAGCGAACTGATCCGGCGCGGTGTACGCATGTTGTTCGAACTGAGCGACGTGGACACCGTCCACGCGCTGATCCGCAAGGAGAACCCGGCATCGCGCAAAGCCTTTCGGGGCGCGGGCTTCGTGCATCTGATGGACGAGCGCATCGACGACGGCGAGTACGAGCGCCTCGCGTGTCGGCGTTGAGTCTGTCCCATGCGAGGCGGGGGTAAGGGTTTGCGCGTCTTGATCCGGGCGGATGCCTCGGCCACCCTCGGCGCCGGCCACGTGATGCGTTGCCTGACCCTGGCGCGGGGGCTGATCGGGCGGGGCGATGAGGTCCATTTCGCCAGTCGGCCGCTGGCGCCGGCGTTGGCGCGGCTGGTGGAGGCGGCCGGCTGCAGCCTGCATCTGCTGCCGCCCCCGGGCGCGGAGACGCGCGGTGAGCCCGATGCCGGGTGGGAGAACGATGCGGCCGAAACCGGCGCGGTGGCCGAGGCGATCGGTGCGGTGGACTGGCTGGTGGTCGATCACTACGGTATCGACTGCCGCTGGCAGCAGCGGTTGCGGCACCATGCCCGGCGGCTGCTGGTGATCGACGACCTTGCCAACCGGGCCCACGATTGCGATTGTCTGCTGGACATGAACCAGGGGCGCCGGGCCGCGGACTATCGGTCGTGGGTTGACCCGGGTTGCCGGCTGCTGCTGGGGCCGGACTACGCCCTGATCCGGCCCGAATTCCGCCGCTTGCGGGAGGAGGCGGCCGCCGGGACGAGGAAGTTCGCGGACGTGGAACGGGTCCTGGTCAGCATGGGCGGGACGGACGCGCTCGACGTGACGGCGCGGGTGCTGGACGGCATTGCCTCGGCGGGTCTGGCGTGTGCCGTCGACGTGGTGTTGACCTCGGCGGCGCCGCACCTGGAGGCCGTACGTCGCCAGTGCCACGGATTCGCCGGGCGCTGCCACCTGCATGTGGATGTCGCCGATATGGCCGCCTTGATGGCGGCTGCGGACCTCGCCGTCGGCGCGGGCGGCAGCAGCAGTTGGGAACGCTGCTGCCTCGGCCTGCCGACCCTGCTGGTGGTGACGGCGGACAACCAGCGCCCCGGTGCGGAGGCCCTGTGCGGCGCGGGTGCGGCCGTCTGCCTCGGCAACGCGGAGGTGGTCGATGCTGCGGTCCTGGCTGCAGCGTTAAGGGATTGGACAGCGGACGTTGCCGGGTTGCGCAGAATGAGCGAGCGCGCAGCAGGCATCTGCGACGGGCTTGGTGTCGAGCGAGTGCTCCGGGTCATGGGGGCGATCGCCGCCGGTCTGGGCGACGAGGCATAGCGGCAATGGGTCGGCGGTGTCGGCCAACGCGGACGGAGAGAGCTTGATGAATGAGATTGCGATTGCGGGACGCAAGATCGGCCCGGATCATCCGCCCTACATCGTGGCCGAGGTTTCGGCCAACCACAACGGCAGCCTGGAGCGGGCGTTCGAGATCATCGACATGGCCGCGGCCAGCGGAGTGGACGCGATCAAGATCCAGACCTATACGCCCGACAGCCTGACCATTGACTGCGACAAGCCCGATTTCCGCATCGACACCGGTCCCTGGGCCGGCTACACGCTGTACAAGCTCTATGCCTGGGCGCAGACGCCGCTGGAGTGGCAGGCGGCGCTGTTCCAACGGGGGCGTGAGCGTGGTGTCACCGTGTTCAGCAGCCCGTTCGACGAGAGTGCCGTCGACCTGCTGGAGGCACTGGAGGCGCCAGCCTACAAGATCGCCTCGTTCGAGGCGGTCGATCTGCAGTTGATCGCCCGGGTCGCACGCACCGGCAAGCCGATGATCGTTT
Organism: uncultured Gammaproteobacteria bacterium; assembly: GCA_964567315.1. Lineage (GTDB taxonomy): Bacteria > Pseudomonadota > Gammaproteobacteria > CAZMMH01 > CAZMMH01 > CAZMMH01. The sequence continues at coordinate 6,821 of CAZMMH010000003.1, read as the reverse complement.
CCACCGGCATGGCCAACCTGGCGGAGATCGAGGAGGCGGTGACCTGCGCCCACGACAACGGTTGCCGGGAACTGGTGCTGTTGCATTGCGTCAGCGGCTATCCGGTGCCGCCCGAACAGTCGAACCTGCGGACCATCCAGGAGATGGCGCAGCGCTTTGATGGAGTCGTCGGGCTGTCGGACCATTCCCTGAGCAACGCGGTGCCGATCGCCGCCATCGCCCTGGGTGCCAGCCTGATCGAGAAGCATGTGACCCTGAGTCGTCAGGATGAAGGCCCGGATTCGTCGTTTTCGCTCGAGCCGGACGAACTCAGGAGCCTGTGCGTGGATGCCAGGGTGGCATGGCAGGCACTCGGCACGGCGAGCTTCGAGCGCAAGCCGGTTGAGGAGGCCAACGTGGCCTACCGCCGTTCCATCTACGTGGTCGCGGACATCGCCGAAGGCGAGTCGCTGACGCGGGACAACGTCCGCGTCATCCGTCCCGGCTTCGGTCTGGCCCCGCGGCATCTCGAGGAGGTGCTGGGCCGCAGCGCCCGGCGAGCCTTGGCGCGGGGTGATCGCCTGCAGTGGGACGACCTCCGCTGACGCGCGCCTGCGCCGCCGGCGGTTCGGGACCGGAATCTTCCAGAGGGGGTGAATGATGAGTGCAAGTGAAATGGGCAACATGGCGTCGGATTGGGCCACGGCTTACGACACCTTTCGCAACAGCAACACCGAACTGGCCTTCCCGTCCGAAACCCTGATCAGGCTGTTTCGCGGCGACTATCTGACGGGCCAACTGCCACAGGTGGAGGGGAAGCGGCTCGTCGACGTCGGCTTCGGCAACGGCAACAACACCGCCTTCTTCTGTTCCCTCGGCATGGACGTGCACGGGGTGGAGATTCACCCGGACATTTGCCGGCAGGCCGCAGCGCGCTTCGGCGAGGCCGGGCTGAAGGCCTCCTTCGAGACCGGGACCAACCGGGAACTGCCGTACCCGGACGAGCATTTCGATTTTCTGGTCTCCTGGAACGTCCTGCACTACGAGGGTTCGGAAGAGGGGGTGGTCGCGGGCCTGCGCGAGTATGCCCGGGTGCTGAAGCCCGGTGGGCGGCTGATCCTTTCGACGACGGGGCCCGAGCACAAGATCCTGCTCAACTCCGAGACCCTGGGTGGGCACCGCTACCGTATCGGCCGGCCGGGGGACTTCCGTCAGGGACAGGTGCATTTCTTCTTCGATGCGCCCAATTACATCGACTTCTATTTCGGCGCGCATTTCGCCGAACTGAAGATCGGCCGGATCCACGACGACCTGTTCCGCGAGACCCTGGACTGGTGGCTGGTCACGGGGGTGAAGCCCGGGGCCTGAATGCCCCGGCGATGGTGGCCGATCTCAGGCCTCCAGCATGCCGGAGACTTCCTCGACCGCATGGTTGACGAAGTCGCGAATCAGGCCAAGTGCCGTGTAGGCCTTCTCCATGGCTGCTTCGGGTTCGGACAGCTGGGTCAGATAGAGCGTATAGGTCATCTGGGTCAGGTGATTCAAGGTGCCGCCCAGGAGGACGTCGACCGGCCGTCGTTGCTCGAAATCGCGGATGCTCAGCTGCTGCATCCGGTCGAGTGCCGTGTAGAGGCCGTCCGGCGTCCGCTCGAATTCCGCCACGATCCGGTCCGCGCTGTCGGCGATGTTTTGCAGGTCGTCGATCAGGCCGTGCAGGGCCTGGTCGACGTTCTTGTGTACGCAGGAGTTCGAAAAGCGGGAACGGATCTTTTCGATGATCCGTGACTTCTTCTGTGCCGGAAGCTGCATGGCGGCCAACTCGTCCGGATGGAGTGGCGTCGTGAACGGCAGCTTCACGCCGTCGCTGCAGTTGTAGGCGGTCAGCTCCGGGTGGTCGGCGAACAGGCGGATGATGATGTCGCGCATCCAGACGAAGATGCTGTCGGAGTAGACGGTGCCGCCGAAGTTGCCCTCGAATTCCGTCGGCGGATTCGGGTCCTTGAACATCTTCAGGCCCGCCTTCTCGTCGTAATAGATGGTGTTCTTGGAATGGTGGCGGCTTGCGTCCTTGAACCCCATGTCCAGGCCGAACAGGTACAGGGTGTCGAAGCCGAGGGCCAGCGCGATCGAGGTGCCGGCGTTGCCCACGGTCGGGTTGACGTGGGTGATGATGGCGCAGGACTTGGCGAACATCTTGCTGCCGAGGTCGTTGAGGCGGAAGATCATCGAACGCTTGCTGAACAGGTCGAAGGTGATCGAGGGTACAACGTTGATCCCGATCATGTGGATCTTGTCCAGATACTCGGGGTCCCCGATCGAGGAGATCGCCTGGTGAGTCTCGACCACGCGCTCGATCTCAAGGTGAAAGTCCGGCGTGATCCCCTCATGATGGAGGGCGCGCAGGGCCGTGCCGCAGGAGAAGACGATGGCGCGGTCCCGGTGCTTCTTGATCGCCTCGATGGAGGCGTCCAGTGAGGGACCGGCGCCGACGATGAAGGCGTAGGTCTTCTTCGGCAGGTTGCCCTTGGCCGCCAGGGGCGGAATATGCCGCTTCAGGTTGCCGATCGTATAGCGCAGCGAGTCCATCTCGTCGTCGTAGAAGCCCCAGCCCGAATAGACCAGGGTCAGGGCGCTGCGGACATAGGCGTTGACGGTCTTGAAGTAATCGCCCTTGAAGTGGGCGAACTGGTAGATGCAGCTCAGCAGGGCGGGGTTCTTGGTCGGGCCGAGGATGAAGGACATCGCCGCCTGCTCGTCGAGCTCGCCGAAGGTGATGCTGAGGCGGCGGCCCTTGGACGGGTCGAAGTAGTCGACGATCGCGTCCCAGTCGGCGGTGAACAGCGAGCAGTAGAAGAGCTCGAGTTCCTGTGCATGGATCGCCATGTAGCGGATGTTGTAGCGCTTGATCAACTCTTCGATGTGATACCCGGCACCTACGCCGAAGACCTGCATGTAGAGGATGTTCTGGTGGTCGAACAGGTAGGGCAGCCCTCGCTGGTCGATCCCCATGGCGGTCTGGATCTTGTACTGGCAGGTCGCCATGTGCTGGGTACGCTGCGACACCATTCCCTTGGGCTCTTCCTGGACGAAGGGGTATTCGGTGCGAAAGGCGTTCGGGTGCTGATCGAAGGACTCGACCTGGTTGCGGGCGAAGGTGCGCGCGTCGCCGAGATAGATCGGTGACTTGTTCTTCAGAATCGATATTTCCCCGTTTGGGCCGATGTCGACGCTGTAGGTCGAGGTGGTAACGCCCTTGACGGTGTTGTAGAGCTGCTCGGCGAACCTGCGCATGGCAGCGAGGTTGCGCTCGAAGCGCGCCAGCATTTCACTGTAGACCTGTTGTTGTATTTCGTTCATGTTGCTCTGGTCTCGTTGATGCGCCGGAATGTCGACGGGCGAAATGGCCCAAGGAATGCAGGCAAGGTTTGTGCCGGCAAGCGGGCGGCGATGCCGCCGGCACGGCCAGGCAGCGTGTTCGTCCCGGCCAGCGGCGGGCAGGGCACGTCCCGGGGCGACGGTGCGAGCGGGGATTTAAGAATGTGGGCCGGCACACGTCGCGGCTATCAAACCGGCGCCGGGGACGGTCGCCGCCAAGGGCCGACGCTCCCGGGCGAAAGCGTCGTCGGGGTCGGTGCTTGCGTTGCCGATGTTCGAAGATTCACGGTCGAGGCGTGTGGTTCGCGCAAGTCGTCGATGCGATGGCAAATTGTTGGCCATCGCGTTCGCTGAAACGATATGATCGGATTCTACACCATATGGCCAGGCCGATCGGTACCTTCGGCGTTGACCTCGGGCCTCGGGCCGCCGGCCATTGGCAAGGGAGCGCGAGGGGCGGGCGGCGTCGGCTAAAGCCGATAACGGCGGCGGCCGATAGAATTGCTGCGGTTGGGGAAGATTTTTTGGCAATGCCCGCGCGGGTGGACGATGAGAGTTGCAATGGCGAACGGGAAACGAGGGGATACCGGGTCGGCCGCACTGCAGTTGCTTGACTGCACTCTCCGGGACGGCAGCTACGCAATCAACTTCCAATTCACCGCCGACGAGACCGGCGCGCTCTGCCGTGCGCTGGAACAGGTCGGGTTGCATTGGATCGAGATCGGGCACGGCGTCGGCCTGGGGGCGACGGCGCGCGGCTATGGCGCCGCGGCGGAGACCGACGAGGCCTACATGCAGGCGGCGAGCGAGGCGTTGCAGCAGGCGCGCTGGGGCGTGTTCTGCATCCCCGGCATCGCTACGCTGGAGATGCTCGACCAGGCGGCCGGCATGGGGATGGGCTTCGTTCGCATCGGTACCAACCTGGAAACGTACCGGGACGTGGCCCCGTTCGTGGAGCGGGCGCGTCACCACGGCCTGTTCGTCTGCGTCAACTTCATGAAGTCGTACACCGAGCCGCCCGATACCTTCGCCCGCTATGCGGCGGAAGCGGCGCGCTTCGGTGCCGATCTCGTCTACCTCGTGGATTCCGCCGGCGGTATGTTGCCCGAGGAGGTCGCGCGCTACCTTGATGCCGTGGCCGCGGAGGCGCCCGACCTGCGGCTGGGCTTCCATGGCCACAACAATCTCGGCCTAGCGGTGGCCAATTCCCTGGTGGCGGTCGAGCATGGCGCGGAGTTCGTCGACGTCTCGCTGCAGGGGCTGGGGCGCAGCGCGGGTAACACGCCCACCGAACAGCTTCTCTGTGTCCTGATGCGTCGCGGAATCGACCTCGACATGGATCCGGTAGCCCTGTTCGAGGTGGCCGAACGCCTCGTGCATCCGCTGGTCAGCAACCGCGGTATCGATACCATCGACGTGACGGCGGGCCTGGCGTTGTTCCACAGCAGCTACATGTCGACGATCGAGACCTATGCCCGGGAATTTCGGGTGGATCCGCGGCGGCTGATCATCGCCGTGGCCGAACGGGACCGCGTCAACGCGCCGGAGGCCATGGTCAGGGAGGTGGCGCAGGACCTGGCGGAGGCCGGCGTCCGCGGCAGTTGGAAGGCCCTGTACAAGAAATACTACGGCTACGAGCAGACCTGATGATGGCGTTGGCCCGCTTGCAGAGGCAGTTCGCCGAACACGGCGACGCGATCGCTCTCTACCATGGCGACCAGTCGTACAGTTACGCGGCGCTGGCGGCGGCGGCGCTGGCCACTGCCGAGGGGCTGCAGGCGTCGGGGTTGCAGCCGGGGCGGCGGGTGATGCTGAAGATGGCCGGGCGGCTCGAATGGCTGGTCGGCTTCCTGGCCTGTGCCGCGGCGGGGCTGAATGTGGTCTCGGTCAACAACCAGTTGGGGGCGGACGACGTTGTCTATATCGAGGGCCTGACCCGACCGGATCGTGCCCTGGACGCCGCCCAGATGGCGCTGCCGGGCACCGGGACGGTGGCGGAGCTTGCGCTGCACGACATCCAGGTGTTGTTTTTCACCTCGGGCACCACCGGCCGGCCGAAGGGCGTCAGCCACCGTTTCGAATCCCTGCTGGCCAATGCCGCCGCGTTCAACGAGCTGGTCGGCCTCGATGCGGACGTGCGCATGTACCACGTCATGCCGATGGGCTACATGGCCGGACTGCTGAACACCTTTCTCTCCCCCTTGATGGCGGGAGGTGCCGTGGTTCTCGGCGAGCAGTTCGATGCGCGCTCGGCATTGACCTTCTGGGCGCAGCCCATACGCCACCAAGTCAATGCCGTCTGGCTGTCGCCGACCATGGCCGCCGGCCTGGCGCGCCTGTGCCGGGACGACGCCGTGCCCAGTTGGACCCGGCAACACCTGCGATTCGTTCTGGTCGGTACCGCACCCTTGCTGGAATCGATCCGCGAGACCTTCGAGGGGCGTTTCGGTGTTTCCTGCCTGGAGAGCTACGGCATGACCGAGTGCATGTTCGCCGCCAGCCAGACGCCCGAGCAGGTGCGTGCCGGTGGCCGCGGTGTGGGCCGCCTGCTGGCCGGCGTCGAGGTCCGTTTCATCGGAGGGGAAGGCGCACCGGTCGCGCCGGTGGAGGGCGGTGACCTGCAGCTCCGCTCCATCTATACCAGCGAGGGCTACCTCGATCCCGACGGGAGCGGTCTGCTGCCGGTGGCGCAGGACGGATGGCTGAACACGGGTGATGTCGCCCGCGCCGACGCGGCCGGCAATCTGCAGATCACCGGTCGGCGCAAGGACCTCATAATCCATGGCGGGGTCAACGTCAGTCCGGTACAGGTGGAAGAGGCGCTGCTGCGCCACCCGCAGGTTCATGACGCGGCGGTGATCGGTGTAGCGCACGACTATTGGGGGGAGGAGGTCGTCGCCTTCGTCATCGCCGACGGCGCGGGTGGCCCGGAGCCCGTGGCGCTGAAACAATATTGCGGTGGCCTGCTGCCTCCCGACGCGGTGCCGGCGCGCTACCATGTCGTCGAGGCATTTCCGCGCGCCAGTACCGGCAAGGTGCAGAAACATCTGTTGCGGGAGCCCGCGTGATCCTGGGTGCGGACCATCTCGCACTGTCGGCACTCGATACCGATGCGGCGGTGGCGCAGTTGCAGGCGCAGGGGTACCGCGAGCAGTTCGTCGAACGCGGGGTGACCAATGCCGAGGCCAAACGGCCGTTGCTCTCCCACTGGCAACCGCGGCATGAATTGGCCCTGCTGCGTGCCACCGATGGTGGTCCGGCGATCGAGGTGGTCAACCACGGCGCGATTGCCGGCGACCGCCATGGGCCCTACTCCCTTGTGGACGGGGAGGTGGTGCTGGCGACTGCCGACCCGGCTGCAGAGGAGGCCTTCTGGTGCGCGGCCATGGGATTTCGCCCGAGGGCCGAGGGCGGCCTGCAGCTGGTCAGTCCGGTGCCTGGGTGGGGGCTGGGCCTGCGTTTGGAGG
>CAZMMH010000002.1:0-29676 GCA_964567315.1 uncultured Gammaproteobacteria bacterium | reverse complement strand
TGCCCATCTGCGACAAGCTCGACAAGGTCGGCTTCTGGTCGCTGGAAGTCTGGGGCGGCGCCACCTTCGACGCCTGCCTGCGGTTCCTCAAGGAGGACCCGTGGGAGCGCCTGCGCAAACTGCGCCAGGCGCTACCGAACACCCGGTTGCAGATGCTGCTGCGCGGCCAGAATCTGCTCGGTTACCGCCACTACTCCGACGATGTGGTCGAGGCGTTCGTGGAGCGTGCCGCCGCCAACGGCGTCGACGTATTCCGTGTCTTCGACGCCCTCAACGATACCCGCAACCTGCGCACCGCCATCAACGCGGTGAAGAAGAACGGCAAACACGCACAGGGGGCGATCAGCTACACTACCAGCCCGGTGCACGGCATTCCGCAGTTCGTGGCCATGGCCCGGGAGATGGAGGCCATGGGCTGCGACAGCATTGCGATCAAGGACATGGCCGGCCTGCTCACGCCGACGGCGACCGCACAGTTGGTCGATGCCCTGGTCGGCGGCCTCAAGGTGCCGGTGGCGATACACGGCCACGCCACCGCCGGCCTGGCCAGCATGTGTCAGATCAAGGCCATCGAGCACGGCGCCGTACACATCGATACCGCCATCTCCGCCTTCGCCGGCGGCACCTCGCATCCGCCCACCGAATCGATGGTGGCGGCGCTGCGCGGCAGCGAATACGACACCGGATTGGACCTGCCGCTGTTGCAGGAGATCGGTTTCTATTTCCATGAGGTGCGCAAGAAGTATCACCAGTACGAGAGCGAGTACACCGGCATCGATACCCGCGTCCAGGTGAATCAGGTTCCCGGCGGCATGATCTCCAATCTCTCCAACCAGCTGCGCGAACAGGGCGCGCTGGGCCGCATGAACGAAGTGTTGGCCGAGATCCCGCGGGTGCGCGAAGACCTCGGCTACCCGCCGCTGGTCACGCCGACCTCGCAGATCGTCGGCACCCAGGCGGTGCTCAACGTGCTCACCGGCACCCGCTACAAGACCATCACCAACGAGGTGAAACTCTACCTCCAGGGGCGCTACGGCAAGGCACCAGGCGAGGTCAACTCCATGGTCCGCCAGCAGGCGATCGGCAACGAACAGGGCATCGACTGCCGCCCCGCCGACCTGCTGCACCCCGAGATGGACAACCTGCGCCGGGAGATCGGCGAGCTGGCCAAGAGCGAGGAGGACGTCCTCACCTACGCCATGTTCCCGGAGATCGGCCGCGAATTTCTCGAAGGGCGCGCCGCCGGCACCCTGATGCCGGAGCCGCTGGAACCGCTCCCCGCCACCACCGGCGAGGGCGGCCACTTCGCGCCGACCGAGTTCAACGTCACCCTGCATGGCGAGCACTACCACATCAAGGTGACCGGCGCCGGCCACTGGAACGCGGAACGGCGGCCCTTCTATCTCACCGTCGACGGCATGCCGGAAGAGGTGATCATCGAAAGCCTGGGCGAGCTGGTGCCGCTGATCCCCTCCGCCGGCGCCGAGAGCAAACCGGCCACCGGCGCCAAGGGGGCCAGCAAGCGCCTGCGCGCGACCAAGCCCGGCCATGTCACCACCTCCATGCCGGGGAGCATCGTCGAGGTGCTGGTCAAGGAGGGCGACACGGTCAACGCCGGCGATCCGGTGCTGGTGACCGAAGCGATGAAGATGGAGACCGAGGTGCAGGCGCCGGTCTCCGGGACGGTCAAGGCGATCCACGTGCAGAAGGGCGATCGGGTCAACCCGGACGAGGCCCTGGTCGAGATCGAGTGACACCCCGTATGCCCTGTCCCCCGCTGGTTCTCGGCTCCACCTCGCCCTTCCGTCGCGCCCTGCTGGAACGGCTCGGTCTGCCCTTTCTCACCGCTGCACCCGAGGTGGACGAGAGCCGCCTGCCCGATGAGCCCCCGGAGGCCCTGGTGGCCCGCCTCGCCCGGGCCAAGGCCGAGGCGGTGGCCGCGCGCCACCCGCAGGCCCTGATCATCGGCTCGGATCAGGTGGCGGTGATCGATGGCGATATCCTGGGCAAGCCGGGCGACCACGCCAACGCCGTGCGCCAACTCACCGCCGCCAGCGGCCGCAGCGTCGTCTTCCATACCGGCCTCTGCCTGTTGAACGCCGCCAACGGCCGGGCCCAAAGCTGCGTCGAACCCTTCCACGTCGTCTTCCGCCGGCTCAGCCCGGCGCAGATCGAGGGTTACCTGCGCCACGAAACGCCATACAACTGCGCCGGCAGCTTCAAGTCGGAAGGTCTCGGCATCGCCCTGTTCGAGCGCCTCGAGGGCGACGACCCCAACAGCCTGATCGGCCTGCCGTTGATCCGCCTGACCGCCATGCTGGCCGCCGAAGGTTGCGACGTTCTGAGCGCCGCGACCTGAAGCGCCCCCCTCCCCCGCCGTGTCCGCAAGATCCCCGCGGCATTTCGCCAACTTGCCGAAAGCCCGCTAAGATTCTTAAGTAACTCATTGAGCAGCCGCTAGTTCATATACGGCTGCGTGCCTCGCCGGGTCCCCGTGAACGGGGCCGGGCGGCAGACAATAGCGAACAAGAAGCAAGGTGGCGCAATGAAAAACTGTTCGATCATCCGCTACGCATGGTTCTTGGTGGGTGTCCTCGCGGTCGCCATGGCGATCATGGCCACCGCCAACCAGTTCACCACCCGCGAGGTCCGTCAGGCGACCCGCAGCCTCGCCGAACACAACGACCCGTTCCAGCGCAAGGCGCTCGAACTCAAGCTGGACGTGATCCAGGTACAGCAGTTCCTCTCCGACATCAGCGCGACCCGCGGCCAGAACGGGCTCGACGATGGCCTCGACAATGCCGCCAAGCACGCCGCCGAGGCGCACAAGCTGATCGGGGAACTTGAGGCCCTGGACGAAGGCAACGGCGAGTTCTACACCCGGCTGCGGGAGAGCTTCGACGCCTACTACCAAAGCGGCCGCAAGATGGCCCAGCTCTACGTCGACCAGGGGCCGGCCGGCGGTAACGCCTTCATGCCCAACTTCGACGCTGCCGCCGAAAAGATCGGCACCCAGGTGAACGGCCTGCTGAAGCGGGCCGCGGACGCCAAGCAGGCGGTCTTCGCCAAGCTGCGCAGATCCCAGCAGACCGCCACCGTAGCCACCATGGTGACCTCCCTGCTGCTGGCGGTGATCATCATCGGCGGTCTGATGATGCTGATCCGGACCATCCGCCCTCTCGGCGGACTGACCGAGGTGGCCCTGCAGATGGCCGACAACGACTTCACCCGGGCGCCGCCGCAGATAGCCGGCGGCAACGAGATCGGCCGCCTGGCCGAGGCGATGAGCCGTATGCAGACGCAGCTACGTGCCTCCATCGGTGAAATCGCCGCCAGCAGCGGCGAAGTCGGCTCGGCGGTGGACGCCATGAACGGCATCGCCGAGACCACCAGTCAGAGTATCGGCCGCCAGCAGTCGGAGATCGAACAGGTGGCCACCGCCATCAATGAAATGGTGGCCACGGTGCAGGAGATCTCGCGCAACACCAGCGCCGCCGCCGAGGCGGCCCACCACTCGGATCAGGAGGTGGACCGAGGCCAACGGGTGGTCGAGGAGACGGTCAACGCAATCAACCGCCTGGCGGACGAGGTGATGCGCGGTACCGAGGTGATCGGCCGGCTCGAGGAGGAGAGCGAGAATATCGGTGCCGTGCTCGACGTGATCAAGGGCATCGCCGAACAGACCAACCTGCTGGCGCTCAACGCCGCCATCGAGGCGGCCCGGGCCGGCGAGCAGGGCCGCGGCTTCGCCGTGGTCGCCGACGAGGTGCGCACCCTCGCCTCGCGCACCGCCCAGTCGACCCAGGAGATTCAGCAGATGATCGAACGCCTGCAGCAGGGGGCGCGTGAGGCGGTGGCGGTGATGGAACAGGGCCGGAGCACCGCTCAGACCACGGTGGAACACGCCGGCGAGGCGGGCCGTTCGCTGACCGACATCCGCAATGCGGTAAGCACCATCAGCGACATGAGCACCCAGATCGCCAGCGCCGCCGAGGAGCAGAGCGCGGTCTCCGAGGAGATCAACCGCAACATCGTCGCCATCAACCAGGCGGTGGAGGCGACCGCCGACACCGCCCAGCAGGCCTCGAATACCGGTTCCCGGCTGGCCCACGAGGCCGACCAGCTGCAGGGGGTGGTGCAGCGCTTTCGGATCTAGGCGCCGGCAAGCGGTCGGCGGAAGGCCCTACCTCAGCGCCGGCGCCTCCACCCGCGACAACACCAGGTTGGCCATGCTGCTGCCGATGCGGTCGGCCACCCGCGCCAGGAAGCCCTGCTTGACGGTGTAGTCCACCACCTGGCGGGCGCCGATCACGTCCCGGGCCACCTGGCCGACGCTGCCATAATCGTCGGCGAGGCCCAGCTTGATCGCCTTGTCACCGGTCCACATCAGGCCGCTGAAGAGCTGCGGATCGTTCTTCAGGCGCGCCCCCCTGCCCTGCTTGACCACGTCGATGAACTGCTGATGGATATCGTCCAGCATCGACTCCACGTACTTCACGTCATCGGGCTGCACCGGCGAAAACGGATCGAGAAAGCCCTTGTGCTGGCCGGCCGTGTAGAGGCGCCGTTCCACCCCCAGCTTGTGCAGGGAATCGACGAAGCCGAAGCCGTTCATCAGCACGCCGATGGAGCCGACGAGGCTGGCCTTGTTGACGTAGATCTTGTCGGCCGCCGAGGCCACATAGTAGCCGCCCGAGGCGCACAGGTCGTCGACCACCGCGTAGAGGGGCTTGTGCGGATATTGCTTGCGCAGGCGCCGTATCTCGTCGGCGATCTGGCCCGCCTGCACCGGGCTGCCCCCGGGGCTGTTGATCCGCAGGATCACCCCTTTGGAGCCCTTGGCCTTGAAGGCGCTGTCGAGGGCCTCAATGATGTCGTCGGCATTGGCCGGCTGGCCGGCGGCGATCACCCCGGTCAGATTGACCAGGGCCGTGTGCTTGCCGGTGTGCAGCTCCGACTCCTGCCACAGTCCCGGGGAATAGAGCGCCAGCAGACCGAACAGGTAGAGAAACAGCAGCAGCTTGAAGAAGATGCCCCAGCGCCGGGCCCGCCGTTGCTCCTTGATCGCGGCCATCGCCAGGCGCTCGATCACATCCCTTTCCCAACCCGTGCCGCGGCCGTCACCGTCGCTCATTCCGCTCTCCTTGTCCGTTGCCGATCAGATTCCGCACCCGGGCGGGCAGTGCGCCCACCGCCGGGAAGGGGACTTCAGCCGCCCGCGCGCCGCCGGCCGGCCGCCTGGTGCAGCCAGGCCGGCAGCTCGCCGATGTAATCGAGGCAGGCCAGCGGCGCATGCCGGTGCAGGCGGCGGCAGTCGTGGACGCCGTAGCTGACCGCCAGCGGCCCGACCCCGGCCCGGCAGGCCATCTCCATATCGTACTCGGTATCGCCGACCATCAGGGTTTCGCCGGGCCCGCTGCCGAGCTCCGCCATCAGCTCGTGCAGCATCTGGGGATGGGGCTTGGAGCGGGTTTCGTCGGAACAGCGGGTGGCCTCGAAATAGTGGCCCACACCGGTCTCCGCCAGGACCTTGTCCAGCCCCAGCCGCCCCTTGCCGGTGGCCACCGCCATCCGGTAGCCGGCGTCACGCAGGCTATCGAGCATCCCGACCACCCCGTCGAACAGGCTCGAGGGGCTGGCCTCACCGGAAAGGTAGTAGTGGCGGTAGCGTCCGGCCACGCGCTCGGCAAACTCCGGCGGGTGGCCCGGGAACAGCTGCTCGATCGCCTCGTGCAGGCCGAGGCCGATGATGTTCTTGATCTGCTCGTCGCTGCGTGAAGGCAGTTCCAGCTCGCGGATCGCCGCCTGCATACACTCCAGGATCTGCCCCACCGAATCCATCAGGGTGCCGTCCCAGTCGAAAATCACCAATCGGTATTCGCCACTCATCGTCACTTCTTCTCGTGCAGCCTCTCCAGCACCGCCTGCAGCTCCGGGTCCAGCGGCGTGCTCGCCTCCAGCCGCTCGCGCTCCGGCAGTTGGAAGGCCAGCGCGTGGGCATGCAGGAACAGCCGTTTCAGGCCCAGTTCGCGCAGGCGCCGGTTGCAGGTCTCGTCGCCATATTTCTCGTCGCCGGCCACGGGGTGGCCGATGTGGGCGGCGTGCACCCGGATCTGGTGGGTGCGCCCGGTATCCAGCACCACCTCCACCAGGGTCGCGTCGGCAAAGCGCCGCAGCGGGCGGAACAGGCTGCGCGCCGGCTTGCCCTCCGGGTCGACCCGCACGATGCGCTCGCCGCTGCTCACCACGTTCTTGCGCAACGGCGCCGAAACCCGCCGCTCGCCGCCCTTCCAGGCCCCGGCGAGCAGGGCCAGATAGCGCTTTTCGACGCCGTCGCCGCGCATCAGTTCGTGCAGGGCGCGCAGGATCGAGCGTTTCTTGGCCACCATCAGGCAGCCCGAGGTATCCCGGTCCAGGCGGTGTACCAGCTCCAGGAACGGCGCGCTCGGGCGCAGGGCCCGCAGCGCCTCGATCACGCCGAAGCTGACGCCGCTGCCGCCGTGCACCGCCATGCCGCTCGGCTTGTCGAGGATCAGCAGCCCCTTGTCCTCGAACAGCACCCGCTGCTCCAGCCAGGCGAGGCGATCCCCGTCGGTACGGGGCGCCGGCTTGGCCTCGCCGACGCGAATCGGCGGAATACGGACCCGATCGCCACTCTGAAGGCGATAATCGGGACCGATCCTCCCCCGATTCACCCGCACCTCACCCTTGCGCAGGATGCGGTATATGCGGCTCTTCGGCACCCCTTTCAACCGGCGCAGAAGGAAGTTGTCGATGCGCTGGCCCGCCTGTTCGGCGTCGATTTCCAGTTCCTGGACGCGGGGTGAAGGGGCCGGCTGATTCATTCGCGAATGATACCAGTTTTGCCCCCGAACCGCCGCGCGACCGGAAATATTTTTTCCAAAAAACCGGCAGCTTAGCGCATATTACAGAACGTTGATGCCACTCCTGTTCACTGTTATATTACCTTCCGCCAGACCCGCGGCGGGCGATCCGCCCAGCAGGTCAGGCAGAAGCAAGATTCTTCGCATTCGCGTCCGAGACAGGCGCCGACGGTTCTCCGGCGGTACCACCCCTCGACGGGGATCGAGAAACAGGCGCGGCAGCGGCCCAGGGCCCGCCCCGCCGTCAACATGCACAAGGAACCGAGGCACCGACGACCGGTGCCGACCGTACCCGATTCAATGAACTGTCACGCCCCCCTGTTTGCGCTGCTGCTGTGCCGGCTGGGCCGCTATTTCTGGCCCGAGTTCACGGCAATGCTGCCTGCGCCCCGCTTCACGGGTGCGCACGCAGGCGTACGCCCGGCGCCGGCCCGGCTCTGCCGGCGGCCGCCAAGCAGGACCGGGCCCCCGAGAGACAATAAATATGAAAAGAATGCTAATCAACGCAACTCAGCCCGAAGAGTTGCGGGTGGCCATGGTCGATGGCCAGAAGCTCTACGACCTCGACATCGAGACCCCTTCGCGCGAGCAGAAAAAATCCAATATCTACAAGGGTAAGATCACCCGCGTAGAGCCCAGCCTGGAGGCCGCGTTCATCGACTATGGCGCCGAGCGCCACGGCTTCCTGCCCCTCAAGGAGGTTTCCCGCAGCTTCTTCAGCGAAGAGGCCGCCGCCGCCTCCGGCCGCGTGAGCATCAAGGACGCCCTGCGCGAAGGCCAGGAGGTGGTGGTGCAGGTGGAGAAGGAGGAGCGCGGCAACAAGGGCGCCGCCCTGACCACCTTCATCAGCCTGGCCGGCCGTTACCTGGTGCTGATGCCCAACAACCCCCGCGCCGGCGGCGTCTCCCGGCGTATCGAGGGCGTCGACCGCTCCGAGATCCGCGACGCCATGCGCGAGTTGGATATCCCCGAGGACATGGGCCTGATCGTGCGCACCGCCGGCGTCGGCCGCAACGCGGAAGAGCTGCAGTGGGACCTCGATTACCTGCTCCAGGTGTGGGAGGCCATCTCCAAGGCCGCCGCCGAGCACTCGGCCCCCGTGCTGATCTACCAGGAAAGCAACATCATCATCCGCGCCCTGCGCGACAACCTGCGCAACGACATCGGCGAGATTCTGGTCGACGCCCCCGACGTGTATGCCCAGGCCGAAGACTTCATGCGCCAGGTGATGCCGCACAGCCTGAACAAGCTCAAGCTGTATCAGGACGACGTGCCGCTGTTCACCCGCTACCAGATCGAATCCCAGATCGAGTCGGCCTTTACCCGCGAGGTGCGCCTGCCCTCCGGTGGCGCCATCGTGATCGACCACACCGAGGCCCTGGTCTCGATCGACGTCAACTCGGCCCGCGCCACCAAGGGTGCCGACATCGAAGAGACCGCCCTCAACACCAATCTTGAGGCGGCCGACGAAATCGCCCGGCAGATGCGCCTGCGCGACCTCGGCGGCCTGGTGGTGATCGACTTCATCGACATGACCCCGGCCAAGAACCAGCGTGAGGTGGAGAACCGCCTGCGCGAAGCGCTCAAGGTGGACCGTGCCCGGGTGCAGATCGGGCGCATCTCCCGCTTCGGCCTGCTGGAGATGTCGCGCCAGCGCCTGCGCCCCTCGCTCGGCGAATCGAGCCAGGTGGTCTGCCCCCGCTGCAAGGGCCAGGGCACCATTCGCGGCGTCGAATCCCTGGCCCTGGCCATTCTCCGCCTGGTGGAGGAGAACGCCATGAAGGAGAAGACCGGCGAGGTCCACGCCCAGCTGCCGGTCGAGGTGGCCACCTTCCTGCTCAACGAGAAGCGCGACGTCATCACCAACATCGAGGCACGCCACGGCATCGGCGTGGTACTGATCCCCAACCCGTATCTGGAGACGCCCCACTACGACGTCGTGCGCCTGCGCGACGACGAACTGCCGAAGGAGCGCGAACTCAGCTACCGCATGGTCACCGAGCCGGAGAGCCCCGAGGCGCCCACGCCTGCCGAGGCCAACGCCGCCCTCGAGGTGCCGGCGGTCCGCGGCGTGGCCCCGGCCACCCCGGTCCCGGCCCAGCAACCGCAGCCCGAGCCCACCTACACCAAGGCCGAACCCAGCAGCCCCGGCATCATCCGCCGGCTGTTCTCCCACCTCTTTTCCGGCAGCGCCAAGGAAGAGGAGCCGGTGGAAAAGCCCGAGCCGAGCAAGCCCCGCCGCCGCCAGAGCAGCGAGGGCGGACGCGACAGCGGCCGCAGCAGCGGCTCCGGTCGTCGCCGCGGCGGCTCCGGCGGCGGCTCCGGCCGTTCCCGTCGTTCCGGCGGTGACCAGGGCGCCGAAGAATCGGCTGGCCGCCGTCAGCGCGGCGAGTCCCAGGGCGAGCGCCGCGGCGCCGCCCAAGCGCCGAAAAAGGCCGCAGCCGCCGAAGGTGCCGGCGAGCAGCGCACCGCCCGCGGTGGCGAGGATAAGGCCGGCGAAGAGCGGCCCAGCGGCGAGGGCCGCTCCAGGCGCGGTCGTCGTGGCGGACGCGGACGCCGCCGCGGTGGTGAAAGCCGCCGCAACGAGGAAAATGCCGACGCCAGTGCGACCTCCGGCGACGAGAACGGCGGCAAGGCGAGTGGCGAAAGCAAGAGCGGCGGCGAGAACGACGCTCAGCGCCCCCAGCGCGGAGCGTCCCAGCCGAAGGCCCCGGCCGCCGCGGCAGCGAAACCGGCCGAAAGCGCCAAGCCCAGCGAAGCCGCGGCAAAACCGGCCGAGGCCGCGGCACCCACGGCACCCCGCCCGAGCGAAGCCACAAAGCCGAGCGCAGCGGTGAAGCCCGGCGAGCCGGCCAAACCGGCGGAAGCGCCGAAGCCGGTCGAGACCCCGCGCCCGGTGGAGGCCGCAAAGCCGGCCGAGGCACCGAAGCCCGCGCCGGCACCAGCGGCGGAACCTGCCCGCCCGGCGGCGGAGGCGGCGCCCAAACCGGCGCCCCAGCCGGCAGCCGAACCCGCAGCGAAGAGCGAACCGTCCGAGGCGCCCAAGCGTCCCGAACCGGCACCCGCCTCCTCCGGCAGCCACGGCGAAGACTGAGACCGGCGGAGCCGGCACGAAAAAGGCCGGCGGTCTTCACCGCCGGCCTTTTTTTCTGCGCCCGACGGCGCGCGCGGCCCTATTTCAAGCGGCCCTTGATCTCCTCCAACAACCCCCGGCTCGCCGCTTCCACCAGGTCGAGCACTTGTTCGAAACCGCTGTCGCCACCGTAATAGGGGTCCGGCACCTCGCGCTCCCGCCGGCCTTCGGCGAATTCCAGGAACAGGCGCAGCTTGTGCTCCTGCCCGGGCGGGCAGATCCGTCGCAAATCGGCGAAATTGTCCTTGTCCATCGCCAGCACGTAGTCGAAGCGGTGGAAGTCGTCGGCATTCACCCGCCGCGCACGCAGGTCGCTCAGGTCGACACCCCGGCGCCGCGCCGCCTCCTGGGCCCTGACATCGGGCGGGTTGCCGGCGTGGTAGGAGTGGGTACCGGCGGAGTCGATTTCGATCCCCGCCGTGTGTCCCCCCGTCTCCACCAGGTGGCGAAACACCCCCTCGGCGGTGGGCGAACGGCAGATATTGCCCATGCAGACAAACAGCACTCGTGCCTTTTCCATAACGTCCTGCTATTCGGGTTTGGTTCAACTCTGCGGGAAGACCGGGGACCGGCGCCAGCCGCTGGGCGAGCGCTGCGGCCGGGCCTCCCGTGGAGCGCGAACTATACCACTTCCCACCCCGGCCGGAGGCTGCCCGGAGGCGGAATCTTGCGCGTCTCTTCAGCGCCTTCCATAATCCGAAAGAGGTCGCCGACCTCACCCAGCATTCCTGCATAAGGCCGGCCTTGATGCGTTTCCGCACCCTTCTTTTCCCCCTGCTTGCCGCCGTCGCCCTGGCCGGCTTCGCCGCCTGGTGGCTGCTGCTGCGCACGGCGACGGTGGCAGTCACCGGCGTCGAGCCCGGTGCCCTGCCGCTGCAGGTGCACGGCCCCGGTTCGCTCCAGGCGCGCACCGCCACCACCATCGCGGCCCGCATCAGTGGCCGGATCGACCAGTTGCCGGTCGACCAGGGCCAGACGGTGGACGCCGGCAGCGTGATGGCGACGCTGGATTCCGAGGAGATCCGCAACCAGCAGCGCTCGGCCGCCGCCGGGCTCAACGCGGCCCTGCACCAGGAGGCGGCCGCCCGGGCCGCCGTCAGCCACGCCAAGGCGGCAAACCGTCTGGCGCAGCAGGAACTGGCCCGCACCCGCTCGCTGTATGCCAAGGCCCTGATCTCCAAGGCCGAGCTGGACAAGGGCGTCTCCAGCGACGACACCGCGCGCAGCGCACTGGATCTGGCCGAGGCGACGCTCAAGGTACGCCAGGCGGAAACCGCCCGGCTGCGCGCGGAAAGCGATGTCCTCGCCACCCAGCTCGGCTACACCCGCATCACCGCACCGTTCCACGGCCTGGTGGTACGCCGTTACGCCGAACCCGGACAGACCGTCAGCCCCGGAACCCCGCTGTTCCGCCTGATCGATCCGGCCACCCTGTGGGTGGTGATGCGGGTGGACGAAGCACAGAGCGCGGCGATCCGGGTCGGTCTTCCGGCTAAGGTCAAATTGCGTACCGGTGCGGAGGTCGCCGGGCATGTGGCGCGCATCGGCCTGCAGTCGGACCCCTCCACCCGGGAGCTCGAGGTGGAGGTGGGTCTGGACTCCACCCCCCGGCGCTACGCCATCGGCGAGGAGGCCCAGGCGATCATTCGCACCGGGCAGGTCGCGGGCATGATGTTTCCGGCCTCGGCCCTGCTCCGGAGCGGCACCCAGCCCGGGGTACTGCGCGTCGAACGTGGACGCGCCCTGTTCACACCGGTAAAACTCGGACCGGTGGCCAACGGCGAGGCCATCGCCCTCTCCGGGCTGGAGACCGGCATGCAGCTCATTGCCCGCCCCGGCGGGATAAAGCCGGGGGCCCGGGTCCGCCCGGCGACGCGCGCAGCCGAATGAACCTCGCCCTCATGGACATGCGCAGGCACTACGGCAAGTTCGCCGGTGCCACCGTCGGCGTTGGCCTGCTGCTCGCCATCGTCCTGATCATGAACGGCATCTACCGCGGCAACGTGGCCGATGGCGTCTGGCTGATCGACAACACCGGCTCCGACCTGTGGATCGTGGAAAAGGGCCGTGGCGGCCCCTTCAACGAACAGTCGCGCATGCCTCAGGACAGCTACCGCAGCGTGGCCGCGGTGCCGGGCGTGGCCAGGGCGGCGCCGTTCATCAGCTACACCGTGCAGCGCCAGGTGGGTGACCGCGAACGCCAGTTCACCATCATCGGCTACGACATCTTCGACGGCCTGGGCGGGCCCCGCGGGCTGGTGGCCGGCCGCCCGATCGAACGCGCCCACTACCAGGCCGTGGCCGACACCAAGTTGGGGCTCAAGCCGGGGCAGAAGCTGACCCTCGGTCTGCACCAATACACCATCGTCGGCCTGATCAAGGGCGGGGTCGATGCCGCCGGCAATCCCCTGCTCTACCTGGCGCTGCCCGACGCCCAGGAGGTCCTCTACGACCTCGACAACGAGGCCCTGCTGCGCAGCCGTGCCAACACCCTGGCGCGGCTGCAGGCGGCGGGACTCGGCAGCGAGCAGGCACGCCGCCTGCTGCCGCTGTTCGAGGGCACCAGCCGCACCATCAATGCAGTGCTGGTGCACCTCACTCCCGGCAGCGACACCGAGGCGGTGGCCGAACACATCCGCCAATGGCTGCACTACAACGTCTACACCACGGCCCAGGAGCGGACCCTGTTGATCGAGGGCAAGCTGAAGAAGATGGGCACCGTGCTCAAGCTGTTCCGCGCCCTGCTCATCGTGGTGGCGGTGGTCATCATCTCGCTGCTGATCTACGTGCTCACCATCGAGAAGCTCAGGTCCATCGCCACCCTCAAGCTGATGGGCGCAGCCAACCGGGTGATCGTCTCGCTCATCCTGCAACAGTCGATGGTGGTCACCCTGGGCGCCTTCGCCCTGGCCTACACCTTCGCCCAGCTCGCTCAGCCGCATTTCCCCCGCACCCTGGTGATGCTGCCCCAGGAGACCTTCATCACCTTCCTGGTGATCCTGGCGGGCGGCGTCCTGGCCAGCACCCTGGGCATCGTCCAGGCCCTGCGCACGCCGGCGCGCATGGCCCTGGGGGGCTGACCGGCATGGATCAGGAGGTACTGCGGGTTGAGGGGCTGCGCAAGGTCTTCGGCAGCGGCGCCCAGGCGATCGAGGCGCTCAAGGGGATCGACCTCTCGGTGCGCAGCGGTGAACTGGCCGCCCTGCTAGGCCCCAGCGGCTCGGGCAAGAGCACCCTGCTGCTCTCCATCGCCCTGATCGAGCTGCCCAGCAGCGGGCGCGTGGTCATTGAGGGCAAGGAGGTATTCAAGGACGGCCGGGTACATACCGACGTACGCCGCCTGCGCCGCGAGCGCATCGGCTTTATCTTCCAGCAGCACAATCTGATCCCCTTCGCCAACGCGCGCGACAACATCGCCCTGGCGCTGACCCTCAACGGCGCCGCCACCGCGGCGGCCCGGCGGCGCGCCGATGAACTGCTGGAATACCTGGAAATCGCCCACCGGGCCAGGGCCCTGCCGGCGGAGATGTCCGGCGGCGAACAGCAGCGCATCGCCATCGGCCGGGCCCTGGCGAATTCCCCGCCGATCATCTTCGCCGACGAGCCGACGGCCTCCCTGGACACCGAGCGCGGACACCGGGTCATGGAACTGCTGCGCCGGATCGCCCGGGAGCGCCGCTCCGCCGTGATCACGGTCACCCACGACCAGCGCATGATCGAGGGCTTCGACACCGTCTGCCACCTGGTGGACGGGCGGCTGCAAAGCGCCTGAGGAGGCGGTTCCCGCTTACAGCTGGCTACGCACCCAGCGGATGATGTCCGCGGCGCCCATGGCGCCTGCCTGCCGCGCCAGCTCGCGGCCGCCGCGGAACAGGGCCAGGGTGGGAATGCTGCGGATGCCGAAGCGGGCGCCGAGGGACTGCTCGGCCTCGGTGTCGACCTTGGCCAGGCGCACCTGCGGCTCCAACTGGGCCGCAGCCTGCAGGAACTGCGGCGCCATCATCTTGCACGGGCCGCACCAGGGGGCCCAGAAGTCCACCAACAGCGGGATATCGTTGCGCTCGAGGTGCCGCTGGAAATTGGCCGCGGTCAGCTCCAGCGGATGGGCCGTGAACAGCTCCCGATGGCACTTGCCGCAACGCGGGCCGTCGGCCAGGCGCGCACCGGAGATGCGGTTTACCGCCTCGCAATGGGGGCAGACGATGTGCAGTGCTTCGCTCATGCGGGTACTTCTCCGAAACCTGGCCGCCGCGCGCGCCGCTTCCACGTTCAGGGGCAAGCGCGACCGGCCTCTGTGCAAACGATGTGGGGCGGTCCGCCGGAAAACTCAAGTGCCGCGCCGCGGCAGCGGGCCGGCTCACTTTTCCTGCGCGGTGAAGACCCCGTCCCACTCCCCCACCGGCGGTTCATTGATATGCTGCTCGCAACGCTCCACGTAGAGGCGGCTCGGGGCGTCACCCGGATACTCGCCCGCCAGGGCCAGGAATTCCGCCAGCGCCTTGCTGAAACGGCCGGCGAAATAGTGCTCCAGGGCCGCCTCGAACCGCTCCGCCAGGGCCCGGGTCGCCGGACGCTGATCGCGGCAGAGCTGGAAAATCTCCACCGGCCGGCTCTTGCCCTTCACCCGGATGCGGTCGAGCCGGCGCAACAGGAAGCCCTCCCCCAGCTGTGCCGCGGTGTCGCCCGAGATCACGATCTCCACCCCGTAGGCCTTGGTCCGTCCCTCCAGGCGCGAGGCGAGATTCACCGTGTCGCCCATGGCGGTGTAGTCGAAGCGCTTGCTGCTGC
The DNA here is from genome assembly GCA_964567315.1 of uncultured Gammaproteobacteria bacterium. Taxonomy (GTDB): domain Bacteria; phylum Pseudomonadota; class Gammaproteobacteria; order CAZMMH01; family CAZMMH01; genus CAZMMH01. The sequence continues at coordinate 14,871 of CAZMMH010000002.1, read as the reverse complement.
CCATGTTGCCGACGATCGCCTCGCCGGTGTGGATGCCGATGCCGATACGCAGGGAGACGCCATACTCCTCGCGAAAGCCGCGATTGAGGTCGTCGAGCCGCTCCAGCATGCGCAAGGCGCAGCGGCCCGCGTGGCGCGGATGCTCGGCCACGTCCAGCGGTGCGTTGAAGATCGCCATCACCGCGTCGCCGATGTACTTGTCGAGGGTGCCGTTCTCCTCCATCACCGCATCGGTCATCGGCCCGAGATAGTGCTGCAACAGGGCCACCAGCTGTTCCGGGCTCATTGCCTCGGAGATGCTGGTGAAGCCGCGGATGTCGGAAAAGAGCACGCTGATGGGACGTTTTTCCCCCGCCAGGCTGAGGGTGTCGGGGTCGCGGATCAGGCGGTTGACCAGGGCCGGCGAGACATAGGTGGAGAATGCCTGGCGCAGGAAGCGGCCCTGACGCTCGCTGACCAGCTGGTGATAGGTCTGAAACACCAGATAGCCCAGGGTCACGCCGATCAGCGGATAGACCAGGCTGACCACCAGGGCCGCAGCCGCCAGGGCGTAATAGAACGCGCCCCAAACGAACCCGAGGGTGGCCAGGTAGATCGCGGCCATGGCCCAGGGCCGGCGCAAGTGGGAGATGGCCCAGACCATCAACAGCGGCAGCAGGCCCATCATGGCCACGTCGAACAGCACCGCGTCGCGGTCGCGGCTGAGGAAGCGGCCCTGGATCACGTTGGAGGCGACGGTGGCGTGCACTGCGACCCCGGGGAAGCTGTCGTCGATCGGCGTCGGTCGCACGTCGGCGATGCCGACCTCGGTAACCCCGACGAAAATCAGCTTGCCTGCAATGGCCTTCCGGTCGATCTTGCCGTCCAGCACCGAGGCCGCGCTCAGCAGCGGAACCGGCCGCTTGTGGTCGTAGAAGTTGAGTTCGAGCCGGCCGAGGCGGTCCACCGGCAGCGCCAGGGGCCCGAGACGCAGCCCGCTGACACCGTCATCGTCGACGTTCAGTACCGCCGGCTGGCCCGAGAGTTCGGCCAGCGCCGCCAGGGGCAGCGACGGATAGTAGTCGCCGTGATAGCGCAGCACCACCGGTGCCGCCCTCACCAGGCCGTCGGCATCGGGAATGTAGTTGAAGAAGCCGAGCCCGGCGAAGCGGCGGGCCAGCCCGACCTCGCTGATCTCCACGTGGGGATAGTCCGGCACCGCCGCCGCGCGGGCACCGGGATGGCTGGCGAGCACCGCGCCAATGCGATGCCGCCGCAGGACCGCCAGCGCCGCGGGTGCCGGCGCCACGCTCTGCACGTCGCGGAAGAAGTAGCCGCCGATCACCGGTGCCCCCGGCGCCGCCAGGGCCTTGGCCAGGGCCTGGTCGGCGGCGGGCGTCGAGGGGCTGGAATAGACGATATCCAGACCGATCACCGCCGCACCCAGGGACTTGAGCCGCTCGATCAGGCGCGCCTGCAGTTCCCGCGACCACGGCCAGCGGCCGTAGCGTTTGACGCTGGCCTCATCCACCGCCACCACCGCCACCAGGGGTGACGGCGGCGGCGCCTGACGCAGCTGGAACACCACGTCCCGGGCACGGGTGTCGATCCGCTCCAGCAGGGTCGGGTGCCACCAGTAGAGCAGCAGGCTGAGCAGGGCCGCGACGACCGCGAAGCGTCGCGCCAGGCGGCGCGCATGGCGCGTACCCGCCCTGCCGCCCTGGCCCGACGGAGTCACCGGCATATCCGGTGTCGATACTGCATCGTTCTACGCAACGGCCCCTATTGGATCGGCGTGTAGTAATCTCCGCCGCCACCGCCGCTGGGAGGCGTCGGCTGCTTCGGCGGCACATACGGCTCCAGGCCGTTGCTGTCGCTTCCCTGGTTGCCGCCGCTGCGCAGGTCCTGGTTGCCGCCGCCCCAGAAGTCGTCGGGAATCCGCCCGGAGAATTCCGGCGACAGGCCGCGGCGGATGATCGCGCCCTGGCCGGGGCGCAGGATCAGATAAAGGCCGATCGACGGGTCGGCGCTGCGCGCGATCACCACGCCGCGATAGACGTAGACCACTGTGAAGCGGCCATACTCGGTGACGAAATCCGTCCCCGAGACCCCGACCACGGCGGTCGGCGTACGTACGCGGAAGGATTCGCTGCGCGACGAAAAGACCTTGGTCACCACGCTGCGCACCTTGCCCCGTGCCAGATCGAAGATCCCCTGCGGGTGGTCGCCGGTGACGTAACGGGTCACCTCCAGGCGGGTATTCTCCGCCAGGGTCAGCTGGCTGCCGTCGCTCATGGTCACCTCAAGCAGCGAGCCGCGTTTGGTTCGCAGCACGTCGTGCTCCTCAATCGGATCGCCCGCCTTCAGCGGCTGGGCGGGAGTCTCGCCGCGGGTGACGTCGGCGCTGCCCAGCACCTTCGTCACCTGCCCGACGGGGGCGGCCATGGCCGGTCCGGTGAACGCAGCGAGCCACAGGCCCGCGGCGAATACGCAACTCCAAAGGCGCTTCATCTGCTTCCCCTCAGTAATTCCAGTTGATCCCCAAGGCCACCACCCGCCGCGAGTACTGGTAAAACGCGATATTGGAGTCGTTGCGGGTGTACGACCCCTGTAGCCGCAGATCCCAGCCCGTGGCCAGGCGGTAGGCCAGCGACGCCGTATAGCGCGTGCGTGTGTCCTCGCGGGTCGCGTGCCAGATGGTGTTGACGTTGTCGTAGTACTCCCGCCGCTGCTCCGCCCCCAGCGAGGCGTTCCAGGCCGAACCCAGGGCAACGCCCAGCCGGGCCGCCAGGCCGACCCGGTCGTGGTCCCAGTTGGCCCCATCGGCGTTCTTGTGGCCGCCCTCGGCCTGCAGCCGCAGGTGGCCACGGCTGAACAGCGGCATGGAGAAGATCACACCGGCATAGTGCCCATCACCGCTGCGGTCCTCGGCACATGCGGAGCCGGCACTGGTGCAGTAGCCCACCGTGTTGGCCAGCAGCCAGCTCGAATCGAGTGCGTCCCGCTGCAGCCGCAGGTAGGCGTATAGCAGCCGGCGGCCCGGTAGATTGACGGAGAGCCCCGGCGTCAGCGCCTGGCTGGTCATGTAGGAGTGCCCGTCCAGGGTGTCGTGGGTGTATTCGTAGGGCAGGCGCAGCCCGATCACCCGCCCCGACCAGCCGATGCCGGCCAGGTAATTCTGCTGCAGCAGGTCGTAGGCGCTCAGTTGGTGATGACTGTTGCCATACAGATGGACCTCGCCGAACAGCGCCCAGCCCGCCGTCAGTGGCTGCCGGCCCAGCAGGTCGGCGGTAAGCACATTGCGCCAGTCCTCCTTCTTGATCCCGCTGGAGAGGACGGGATCGTCGGACGCGGCCGGCACGTTGCTGTCGTATTCCAGCCGGTAGCCGAGGTGCACACCAAGCCGCTTCTCCACCCACTGGCCGTGCAGACGCTCGCGCAGGGCCTGCAGTTGGTAGGCCGCGTAGGGCCCGGCGTCCGGAAGCGCTCCATCGATCACCCGCCGCGCCTCGCCTGCGTGTCCCGCCGCCAGATAGAGCCGCGCCAGTTCCACGCTCGCCTCCCCGCGCAGGGCGGGCCCGCGTACCGCCCGGAAGGCGCTGGCGGCCGGCTCCAGCCGGCCCAGGGCCGCCAGCACGCGGCCACGCAGCAGCAGGGTGGAATCGGCGCGGACCATCGTTTCGGGCAGTAGGTCGAGCTGGGCGAGCGCAGCCGGGGCCTCACCTTCGCCCAACAGCGCCTGCGCCAGGTAGCGCCGCGCCTCCCCGTCCTCCGGCACCTTCGCCACGCGGATGCGCAGGAGGGGAACGGCCGCCGCATAGCGGCCCTGACCGACATAGACGAAACCCAGCAGACGGGAACCTTCGGAGCCGTCGGCATGGGCGTAGCGCGGCGCCAGCAGGGCCGCCGCCTCTTCGTAGTTCTGTCCCGCGAACTGCTGCGCGGCCCTTTCCAGCCGGGTCTCCGCGCTGACGCCCGGAGCTGCGCCAAGTACGACCACAGCCAGCACCGCGGCTGCCCCGAGGCCTTGCATACCCATGAAACCTATCCCCCCTCCCCGTGGCCGCGGGCCCGGGCGCCCGCCGCACTCGTTACCGGCATCACAGCACCACGCCCGACCGCCGTCAACGCCCACCGTTGCTGCGGGCCGCAGCCGTGGCAGTTACACCTAGCGGCGACCGTGTTTCGCACAATTTACCGTTCATGGAGCCACTGCAAAAATTTATAGACGAGCAGGCGCTTGCGCGCCAGATTTGAGAAATCCAGGTAAGAATGCCACGAAACCTTCTAATTCTCGTAACTAATTGCTGTTAGCTTCTCTCCCTGCAAACCGGCCTGCCGCGGCGCCGGCGTACCGGACGGCCGCCCCAGACCGAACCTTTGAGGTATTCGATGAATCGCGCGGCCAGTACACTGCGACAGTCGCCGGACCGGCCTGGCGTCCTCGCCGAGGTCCCGCCCTCGGCGATCCGCAAACAACAGGTACTCGACGGCCACGAGCCCTGCTTCGGTACCGAGCAGCGCTACAATTGTGCCGAAACGGAGTGCCCCTGGCGCAAACCCTGCCAGCGCTTGCGCGCGGCCTGGCTGCGCTAGGCCAGGCCAGGCACTCGCCAACCACTCATCCACTCAACGAGCCGAGGTACGCCAACAGTTCGTTCGCCTCGAACGGCTTGCATAGGTAGCCCGACGCCCCGGCGGCCGCCACCCGTTCGCGCAACAGGCGGCTGTCATAGGCGGTCATCACGATACTGGGGATATTCAGCGCCCGCTGCGCCATTTCGCGCAACAGATCGAGCCCGTCCATTCCGGGCATCACCACATCGGTGATCAGGCAGCAGCGTCCACCCGCGTCACAGGCGCCCAGAAACTCGTCGGCGCCGGCAAAGCAGGTCACACGGTAGCCCGCGCCCTCCAGCAGCCAGCGCAGGGAATCACGCAACTGGTGATTGTCCTCAACCACATAGACGGTGTAGCGACGCACGGCATCCCCCAACACTCGCTCCGGGCCGACCGAACCGGCCCCAAGCGTTGAAGATTAACCAGGCGTGAAGAAAATGCGATTCGGGCTAGTCCCGTTGCGGCTGCGCGAAACTACGCAACGTTGCCCTGCCGGAACTCCATCACCTTGGAGACCAGTTCGCCGACCGAATTGGCCCGCATCTTCTCCATGATCTTGGCCCGATGGGCCTCGATGGTGCGGGCGCTGATGCCGAGATCCTCGGCGATATTCTTGGTCCGCTTGCCGGCGACCACGTGCTCCAGAACCTCGCGCTCACGCGGGGTCAGAAGACTGAGCCGTGCCTCCAGCACGGCACGTTCCATCATCGTCGCGCGCTGCTCATCGATCTGCTGCAGCACCGTCTGCACCCGGTCCAGCAGCATCTGTTCGTCCACCGGCTTTTCGAAGAAGTCCACCGCGCCGTCGTGCATGGCCCGCACCGCGATCTGCACATTGCCGTGGCCGGTAAGGAAGATGATGTGCAGGTGCCCCTGGTCCCGTTTGAGCTTTTCCTGCAATTCCAGGCCGCTCATCCCCGGCATGCGGATGTCGAGGATCAGGCAGGCCGGCTGCCGCGGATCGAAGGCGTCGAGGAACTCCTGGGCCGAGGCAAACGTCGCGACCCGCGCCCCAACCGATTCCAAGAGCCAGCGCAGGGAAACGCGCAACTCCTCATTATCGTCGACAACATAGACGACAGCCTTCTCATGCATTGCTTTCCTCCTAAGCCTTCGGCAGGGTGAAGTGCACGCTAATCCCGCGATGTCCATTCGCTTCGGCCCAGATCCGGCCATGATGGGACTCCACTATCGTACGACAGATTGCCAGCCCCATGCCCATGCCCTCGGCCTTGGAGGTATGGAACGGGCGAAACATTCCCTCCAGTTCGGCGGCGACCGCCGACGGGCCGTTGTCGCTGACCGCCACCTCCAGGTTGCCATCCTTGTCCGGCTCGGCGGCAATCGTCAAGCGGCGTTCCTCCTCCGGCTGTTCCGCCATCGCCTCGCCGGCATTGCGTATCAGGTTCATCAGCACCTGCTGCAACTGCACCCGGTCCCCGAGCACGGCCGGCAGCCCCTTCCCCAGCTCGATGCGGATGGCCACCCGGCCGCGCCGCAGCACGCCGTCGAGAAAAACCAGCGCCTCGTCGAGCACCTGGTGCAGCTCGATGGTCTCCACCTGCAGTTCCGCCTTGCTCACGAACATGCGGACCCTGCGGATGATCTCGCCGGCCAGCTTGCCCTGTTCCGAGATCCGCTCCAGGGCAAACAGCAATCCCGCCTCGTCGGCCTTGCCCGCGCGAATGCGGTAGATGCAGCCGCCGGCAAAATTCACCACCGCCGCCAGGGGCTGATTCAGTTCGTGGGCCAGTGAGGTCGCCATCTCACCCATGGTGCTCAGGCGTTCGAGCCGCAACAGCTGGGCCTGGAGCTGGCGTTCACGCTCCTCGGCCTCGACCCGCTCGGTAATATCGGTGTGGGTGCCGACCATCCGTGACGGCATGCCGTCGTCGCCATACAGGGCCTGGCCGCGGCCGAGGATCCAGACATAATGACCGTCGACATGGCGCATACGGTAAGTCTTTTCGAATTTCGGCGCCTGTCCGAGCAGGTGCTCGTCGATGGCCGCCTTGACCGCCGGCCAGTCCTTGGGGTGGACCCGGCTCGTCCACTCCTCCAGCCGGTTGGGCAGTCCACCGTCGGCGTAGCCGAGCATCTCCTTCCAGCGCGGAGAAAAATAGATCTCGTTGGCCTGCACCTGCCAGTCCCAAAGGCCGTCGTTGACCCCGCGCATGGCCAGCTGGAAACGCTCCTCGCTGCGCAACAGCGCCGCCTCGGCATGCTTGCGCCGGGTAATGTCCCGCGCGATCGAGACCAGCGTCACCCGCTTGCCGTCCTCGCCAACGATCTCGGTCACCGTGTGCTCGCTGGGAAACACGCTGCCGTCGCGCCGCCGCAATTGGAACTCGGTATGGAACACCCCGTCGCTGTCCAGGGCGGCGAAGGCGCTGCGGATGAACGCCTCCGCCTGCTCCGGGCCGGTGTGCAACATCTTGCTGGAGCGGCCCACCACCTCGTCCTTGGGGTAATAAAAAATTCTCTCCACGGCCTGGTTGCAGGAGATCACCCGCCGACTCTTCGGGTCGATCAGGAACAGGGCGTCGTCCAGGCTGTCGAAGGTCCGCTCCAACAGCTGGCTGCTCGCCCGCAGGGCCTCGCGGGCGCGGATGCGCTCGCTGATGTCCCGCAGGATGGCCACCACCAGCGGCGTGCGGCCCACCGCCACCTGGCCGGAGGCGATCTCCACCGGCAGCAGGGCCCCGTCCTTGCGCAGGACCTGCAACTGGTGCAGCAGGGAGTGCCCCTTGGCCATCGCCTCGAACGCGCGCTCCACGGCGTTGCGCTCATCCAGCGGATGCAACTGCGCCGCGGTCATGTTCAGCAACTGTTCGCGCGGATAACCGGTGATGATCTCCGCCTGGCGGTTTGCTTCGATCAGCCGGCCCTCCGGTTCGGCGAGCAGGATGCCGTCGCCGGCGTGCTCCATCACCGCCCGGTATTTGTTTTCCGACGCCCGCAGGGCCCGGGTCCGCTCCGCCACCTGCCTTTCCAGGTTGCGGCGTCCATCGGCGAGGGCCCGATTGGCCGTGAGCACCTGCTGCTCGATATATTCCAGCTGGCGGGAAAAGAACATCACCAGCAGCGCCGCCAGGGCCAGACTGGCCCCGGTCACCAGGCCCACGCTGCGGTGCAGGGCGTGGCGCCCCACGTCCGCACCGCTGATCAGCAGACCCCGGGCGGGAAGAGTGCCGCCGCCCTGGATCGCCGGCAGGGCGAAGGCCAGGGTGAAGCGTGGCGTCTCTTCGCCCGGATAGCGCAGGTCGGGGCCGCGGCCCAGGGCGAAACCACGTTCGATGAAGCGGCGCAGCGACACCGGCACCCCCATCAGGGTGCTGGCCACCAGGGAGTAGCCGCCGATTCGCGTCTGCCCCGGCGCCGCCGCGGCCCTGCGGCCGCCGGCACCGGCGGGGAACAGGATCATCATGTCGAGGCCGAGGCGTCGGTGCACCTCGTCGACCATCGGCACGACACCCTTGTCCAATTGCACGAAACCGAGGTCCCGGCCATGGGCCCGCCAACGGGCGCCGGCCCGCAAGGTCAGCGCCCCCGCGCCGTTGAGCTCGATCGCGCTGGCAAAGGTCCCCGCCTCCGCCAGTTGGCGCAAGGCCGCCGTACCGATCCGGTCGCCGTGGCGTCCCGGGTCGTCCACCCGCAGGAAGACCCTGCCATCCGGCTGGATGAAGCGCAGCCCATCCACGCGGCTGGCGGCACGCATCGCCTCGAACAGCGGGCGGCTGGCCGCCAGCAGGGCCGCGCGGTCGCCGCGGGCCCAGGCCCGGAGCAGCACCGGGTTCCTCTCCATCAGGGTCAACAGCCCGTGCAGGGCGTTGTTGTCTTCCCTCAGTTCAAGGCGGAAAAGGTTTTGCGCCCCCTGTCCCAGGCGCGCCATGTCCTCCCGTTCCACGTCGGTGCGCAGCCTGTAGGTGGCGGAGATGAAGACGGCCAGCAACAACCCGATCGCCGCCACCACGGTCACGATGAGGGGACGCTTGATCGGGCTGTGGGGATTTAGACGAAACATCCTGTGCGGCATGCAGGTGGCGCCACGCCGTGGCGCCGGAACGGGGGGCGTTCCGCTGTTTTACTCCCCCGCCTCCTGCAACTGCAACCGGGGGCGCGGCATGGGTTTCAGTTCAGCACCGCCGCCGTGCGCCCGTGACGCGAGAGGATTTCGCCGTAGAATTCCACCATGCGCGTCGCCAACCGGGACGCCGACCACTCCTCGACGTAAGCCCTGCCCTCCTCGCCGAGGCGGCTGCGCAGCTCCTGCTCATCGAACAGGCGCGCAACCTTGGCGGCGAAGTCGCTGTGCGTCTCCTCCGCCACCAGGGCACCACGGCCCGCGGCGAGGATGTCCCGCGTGCCCATCACCGCGGTCGAGACCACTGGCACCCCGAGGGCCATCGCCTCCAGCAGCACCAGACCCTGGGTCTCGGTGCGTGAAGCGAAGGTAAACACGTCGGCGCCCCGATAGCAGTCCAGCAGCTCCCGCTCCCGCTCCAGGTAGCCGATGAACAGCACGTTGCCGGCGAGTCCCGCCTCCTGCGCCCGCCGCTCCAGGCTGGCCCGGGCCGGCCCCTCCCCGGCGACCACCAGCAGCACCTCGGGGAGACGCGCGCGCAGTTCGGCCAGCATGTCGACGAGAAAGCCGATGTTCTTTTCAAAGGCCACCCGCCCCACGTACAGCAGCACCGGTCGCTCGTCCGGAATGCCGTGGCGGCGGCGGAAGGCAGCGCGGTCACCGCCCCGAAAACGCTCCAGCTCCATGCCGGTGGGAATGATCGCCGCCTCGGAGTTCACTCCGTAGCGGCGTAGCGCCTCGAGCATGGCGCTGGAGGGTACCACCAGGGCGTCGACCCGGTTGCATTGCAGGCTGGAGAGGCGTCGGGCGACGAAGCGCAACCAGCGGCGGGGCAGAAAGGGGATGTAGCAGTAAAGGTATTCCTCGAAGAAGGTGTGGTAGCTCTCCACCACCGGGATGCCCAGCGCGCGCGCCAGGCGCACGCCCACGTAGTGGGCCACGAACGGCGTCTGGATGTGCAGGATGTCGTAGCGCTCGGCGCGCAGACGCTCCTGCAACGCCTTGATCCGCCGCCCCTTGAGCATGCGGTCCTCCGGGTCGAGGATCACGCCCCGCGAGGGGATGCGGAGAATATCGGGGTCGTCGTCGGTGGCGCTGCCGCCGTAGTCCGGGGCGATCAGGGTGACGTGGTGTCCGGCCGCGATAAACTCGCGGCGAAAGGTCTGAATCGACGTCGACACCCCGTTGATCCTGGGGAAATAGACGTCACTGATCATCAGGATTCGCAAACACCCCTCCCTCACCGGCCGCAGGAGCGCGTGCACCTACGGGCCGGTCATCGCCGGCCCGTCAGTGCGCGGGGTGCTCAGGAAGCCGGCCGTATCAGACTTTGCTGGACAGCAGGGTATCCACTTCGCGCTCCGCCTCGGCCCAGTCCTCCTGCTCGCTGCCGGGCGCGAAGCCGCGCTTTTCCGCCCGGTAGTAGGCCGCCACCGCAACCATCCGCCAGCGTTCCTCGTCGCTGACACCGAGCGGCGGCTTGCGCCCCACCGGCTTCGGATCGGCCACCTTGGCCGCCGCGGGCTTTGCCGCGCTCTTGACCGCGGGCGCCTTGGCCGGCGCGGAGCTGGTGGTGCCAGCGCTGACCGCAGGCTTGGGCTCGGCCGCCTTGGACACGGGCGGCTTGGGCTCGACCGGTTTGGACGGCTCGACCTTCTTGGCCGGTGCCGGCGTCTTGGCCACGCTCTTGGTTGCGGGAGCGGCTGCCTTCTTGCTCGCGGCCTTCTTGGCCACCGGCTTCTTGGCCGCCGCGGCTGTGGTCGCCATGGCTTCCGACGCCGCGGCCTTGCCGGCGGGTTTCTTCGCCGCAGCCTTTTTCTTTACCCCACTGCTGGTGCCCTTTTTCGTGGAGAATTTGCTTTTACTCTCAGCCATGGCGACTTTCTACTCCCCGTTTCTAGGTTGGTGTGTGAGCGTCCGATGATCCTGCTCGCCACCGGCCAACGGTCCAATTATCCCGACCGCGCCGTGACACGAGTATGACATCAGTTGGTAGGTGTACGCATTGCGCTTCGCGAAAAGCGAACCAAAGTATAGACAAGCCCAGAAAAGTGCCAACCACCCCGCACGCAACCCCTCCGAGCCCGCCCATGAGCGACCCTTCGAACCGCCTTCCCGCCCTGCGCAAGCTGATCGGCCGCGAGGTGCCCTACCTCGGTCAACGCTGTCGGGTGATCGAACTGCTGGAGCACGGACCGGAGCTGGTGCTGCAATGCCCGAACCGTCCGCAGGTGATCCAGGGCGACCAGTTCGGCGGACCCCGGCGGCGCGCACCGCACCTGGTGACCCTGGCCCTTTACCCCGGGGAGGACGGCGTCCTGCACCCGGACCTGGGTGAGCTGGGAGACCTGTCCTAGCCCGCCAGCTGCGCGGCCACCCGCGCCAGGTCCTCCTCGGTGTCCACCCCATGGCCCGGCGGCGCCTCGACCACGCCGACATGGATCCGTTCGCCGCTCCACAGGGCCCGCAGCTGTTCCAGGGATTCGGTCCGTTCCAGGCTGCACGGTGCTCCGGCGGCGAAGCGCTGCAGAAAGCCGACCCGGTAGGCGTAGAGACCGACGTGGCGGTAGTGCAGCCGGCTCTCCGGCAACTCCTCCGTGGTGACGCCGAAGGCGTCGCGGTCCCAGGGAATCGGCGCGCGGCTGAAGTAGAGCGCGTAACCGTCGCGGTCGCAGACCACCTTGACCACGTGCGGATCGAACAGCTCGGCGGTGGTGTGAATCGGCGTGCAGAGGGTGGCGATCGCCGCATCCGGATGGACATCCAGGGCCGCAGCCACCTGGCGCAACAGGCGCGGCGGCATCAGCGGCTCATCCCCCTGCAGGTTGACCACGATATCCCCTTCGTTCCAGCCCAGGGCCGTGGCCACCTCCGCCAGCCGGTCGGTGCCGCTGGGATGCTGCGGCTCGGTCATGCAGACCCGTGCCCCGAAGCCCTCGGCCACCCGCTGGATGCGCACGTCATCGGTGGCGATCACCACCTCGGCTGCACCGCTCTCCACCGCCCGCCGGTAGACATGCTCGAGCATCGGCCGTCCGCCGATTTCGCGCAGTGGCTTGCCCGGCAGGCGGGTGGAGGCGTAGCGCGCGGGGATCGCGATGCGGAACTCCATTCAGATCTCCTCGTCGGCCGCCAGGCGCCGTGCCTCCTCCTCCAGCATCACGGGAATGCCGTCACGAATGGGGAAGGCCAGGCGGTCGAAGCGGCAGATCAGCTCGCGGGAATCCTTGTGGTGGAGCAGCGCTCCCTTGCAGACCGGGCAGGCGAGGATGTCCAGCAGTTTCTTGTCCATGGCGGCTCCAGTGCGGGTTCAGCCGCCCGGCTGCGGCAACAGGCGCAGCAGCCGGGGCAACAGGTTGGGGTCGGGTTGCGCCTCCACCGGCAGGTACCAGTGGTTGGGCGCCGCGAACGGGGCGCATTTTACCGCGTCCTTTTCCGTCATCAGTACCGGCAGGCCGTCGTCGAAACGCAGCTCCTCCGGCCGGAAGGCGTGGTGGTCGGGAAACGGATGCTCCAGCAGCTGGATCCCGCTGCGCCGCAGCAGGGCGAAGAAGCGCGGCGGGTCGCCGATTCCGGCCAGCGCATGCACCCGCAGTCCACGCAGCTCCTCCAGCGGCCGCCGGCGGGCGGGCTCCAGTACCGCGTGCAGCGTGTCGCCGACCAGGCGCATGGGCAGTTCGCCGCGCAGGCCCGGGCCGTTGCTGACCACCAGGTCGACGCTCGTGAGCCGCGACGGCGGCTCGCGCAGGGGCCCGGCCGGCAGGCAGCGGCCGTTGCCGAAACGCCGGTTGGCGTCGATCACGGCGATCTCCACGTCGCGCCCGAGGGCGTAGTGCTGCAGGCCGTCGTCGGAGACGATCAGGTCGCAGTCGGTGTGCTCCAGCAGCGCCTGCGCCGCGGCCACCCGATCCGGGCCAACCGCCACCGGGCAACGGCAGCGGCGCGCCAGCAGTACCGGCTCGTCGCCCACCGCCTGGGGATCGCCATCCGGGCGCACCTGCTGCGGCCAGTGGCGGGCGCGGCCGCCGTAGCCGCGGCTGACGATGGCCGGGCGGAAGCCCGCCTCGCGCAGCTGCTCCACCAGCCAGGCCACCAGGGGGGTCTTGCCGGTGCCGCCGACGCTGATGTTGCCCACCACCACCACCGGCACCGGCAGGTGGTGTACGCTCAGCAGGCCGCTGCGGTAGGCGCCCCGGCGCAGCGCCGCCAGGGCCCGGAACAGCCACGCGAACGGCGTGAGCAGCAGGCTGACGGGGTTGTTGTCCTGCCAGTAGGCGTCAAGGCGTTTCACCGCGCGGGCCCGCCTCAGACAGCCGCCGGCGCGTCGCCGAACTGACGCCGGTGCAGGGCGGCATAGGCGCCGTCGGCGGCCAGCAGTTCGGCGTGGCTGCCCACCTCGACGATGCGCCCGCCATCCAGGACCACGATGCGGTCAGCCTTTTCGATGGTCGAGAGGCGGTGCGCGATCACCAGGGTGGTGCGGTTGCGCATCAGGGTCTCGAGGGCCGCTTGGATATGCCGCTCGGCCTCGCTGTCCAGGGCCGAGGTGGCCTCGTCCAGGATCAGGATCGGCGCATCCTTGAGCAGGGCGCGGGCAATCGCCAGGCGCTGGCGCTGGCCGCCGGAAAGCAGCACCCCATTCTCCCCCACCATCGTGTCGAAGCCATCGGGCAGCGCCTCGATGAACTCCAGCGCATGGGCCGCCTCGGCCGCGGCGCGGATCGCCTCAGGATCGGCCTGCTGCAGGCGGCCGTAGGCGATGTTGCGGCCGATGCTGTCGTTGAACAGGGTCACCTCCTGCCCCACCAGGGAGATCTGGTCGCGCAGGTCGGTCAGGCGGTAGTCGCGCAGCTCGACTCCGTCCAGCAGGATGTGCCCGGCCTGGGGCTCGTAGAAGCGCGGCAGCAGGTTGACCAGGGTGGTCTTGCCGCTGCCCGAGCGGCCGACGAAGGCCACGGTCTCGCCGGCGGCGATCTCCAGCTCGATCCCCTGCAGGGCCGGGCCCTTGTCCTGGTGGTAGCTCAGGGTGATCCCGTGGAAGGCGATGGCGCCGGCGACACGCTCGATCCCTCGCGTTCCCACGTCCTGCTCCAGCGGCGAGTCAAGAAATTCGAAGATGCTCTCGCCGGCGGCGATCGCCCGCTGCACGATGGAATTGACCGAGGTGAGCCGCTTGATCGGCGGCAGCAGCATCATCATCGCGGTGATGAAGGACATGAAGGTGCCGACGGTGATCGACTGCAGCATCTGCGGGCGGGTCGCCAGATAGATGATCAGGGCCAGGGCCACGGCGGCGATCAGCTGGATGATCTGCACGTTGGCCGACGAGGTGCCGATCAACTTCATGTTCTGATTGCGATTGCGCTTGTTGGCCGCGGCGAAGTGACCTTCCTCGTAGCTCTGGCCGCCGAACACCTTGACCACCCGCTGGCCGTCGATCGCCTCTTCGGCGATGCGGGTGATGTCGCCCATGGAGTCCTGGATGCCGCGGCCGATACGGCGGAAACGCTTGCTGATGTTGGCGACGAAGAAGACCACCGCCGGGCCCAGAACCAGAAACACCAGGGAGAGCAGGCCGTTGAGATAGAACATCCAGGCCAGCAGGCCGAGGATGGTGAGGGCGTCGCGAATGACGATGGTCACCGCGTTGGTGGTGGCCTGGGCCACCTGCTCGGTGTTGTAGGTGAGGCGTGAAATCAGCTCGCCGGTGGAGCTGTTGTCGTAGTAGCGGCTCGGCATCCGCAGCAGGCCGTGGAACATCTGCTCGCGCAGCCGGTGCACCACCCGCCGGCCGATCCAGCTCATGGCGTAGGTGGAGGAGAAGCCGCTCACGCCGCGGACGAAGAACAGGCCGATCAGCAGGAACGGCACCCAGCGGATCACCACCGGGTCCTTGTTCACGAAGCTGCCGTCGAGCATCGGCCGCATCAGGGCGGCGAAGCCGGTGTCGGTGGCGGCATACAGGGTCATCGCCACCACCGCGCCGGCGAACATCCGCCAGTGGGGCGCCGCGTAGCCCAGCAGGCGCCGGTAGATCGCGGCCGCGTCGGCCGTGTCAGCAGGAACGGCCATGAATCAGTTGCCGGATTCCCTCTTGGTGGTGATGGCGATCCGGGTCAGGCCGAGCTGCCCCGCCGCGTCCATCGCCGTCACCACCGCCTGGTGCGGCGTGCGGCCGTCGGCGGTGA
>CAZMMH010000001.1:23685-38869 GCA_964567315.1 uncultured Gammaproteobacteria bacterium | reverse complement strand
CGGCCACGCCGTAGGTGACCTGGTATTGGAACGCTTCGCGCGAATGACGCAGACGGCGCTGCGCGAAGGCGACCTGTTCGCCCGCTACGGCGGCGAGGAGTTCGTGGTGCTGCTGCAGGATGCCGACAAGGCGCATGCGGCGTCGGTCATGCAGCGCCTGCGCGAGCTGGGCGCCGGAGTCGAGTTCGGTGAAGGCGAGCAGCGCACCGGCGTTACCTTCTCGGCGGGCATCTGCCACGCCGGCGGGCCGGTCAGGGTCACCCTGGATGCGCTGTTGGAGCAGGCGGACCGCGCCATGTATGCCGCCAAGCAGGCCGGGCGCGATCGCGTGGTCGACGCCGAGCGCCACTTCGGCGACCTGGCGTTCGGATTGGGTGGGGAATAGCAGGAGAAAAACGGGTCTGCCGGGCTTCCGGCTCGCGCGGCGGCACTTGCGCCTGCGGCCGGAGCCATTATTGATGCGACTGCCCGCGTTTTTCGGCAAATGAATGGAGTCGCCGATGAGTGCAATGCTGTACCCGGTTCGTTCCTATGCGTTGGGCGCGATCATCGTCTTCGGCATGGTGCTGACCCTGGCGGTGAACGCCGGCATTTTCGGTATTGCTGCCGGGTCGGTGGTGCTGTCCTGGTTTCTCAAGTACTGCTATCTGGTGCTGGAAAGGACCGCCATGGGCTATGCCGAGCCACCCCAGGTCGAAACGGAACTGCTCAACCCCTTCGACGAAAGACGCCCACTCGAGCAGTTGGTCGTGTTCGCCGTGGGCGTGTTCGCCGTGCGGCTCGGCTACGCCGCCGGGGCGATGGTCGGCCAGGTGCTGCTCCTGCTGGGCCTGCTGTATCGGAACTCGGGGAGTCGCCTGGCCGAGCCGGCCGCCGGGCCTTGAGTTCAACCGCATCCCGGGGTGGGTGCAACGGCAGGAGGGGCTCAAGCTGCGATTTCTCGAAGACACCATTCCCGGCATCGTTCTGGTGGTCGGCCTGCTGGCCGCCGGCGTGGTCCTGTTTCTCGCTCACAGCGACCACCAACAGCGGGCGGAGCTTGTCGCGAAGGTCCGCAAGCAGGTGGCCGCGATGAACCGGCAGACACCGAAGCTGGTGGATAGGAATGCCCAGCTGTACCTGACCCGCGTGACCTGGAGCGAGAAGACCGGCGTTCAGTACCGGCTGGAGTTCGCGACCCTGGCAAGCGGTGACTGGCAGGCCGTCTGGTCGGAAAACCTGAAGCGGGCCGTGACCCGACATTTCTGTGCCAACCTGCTCATGGGCGGGATAGACGATATCGGCGGCGCCTCGTTCCGCTACGTGGCCGAGGACGGTCGACTGCTGCTGTCGTTCCGCCTCCACCGCAGCGATTGTGCCGGCGTGCAATGAGCCTCGGGCGGCCCACCGCCTACCTGCCCGCTGCGCCCCTCATCCTCGTCCATTCGACGTTGTCGCCGACATTGGGATCGAAGTTGGCATTGTTCGACAGCAGGTAGTCGCCGTTGGCGTTGACCCAGGCATCCTGGTAGCCGCTGGGCAGTTCGACCGGATGGTCCTTGTAGGGGTCGTCGTAGGTCTCAACGCCACGGATGGATTCGCTGAACTGCCGGTTGATGCGGTCCCAGGAGGCCGAGGCCTCGCGGTAGGAGTGGGCGTACATGCGCCGGATCTCCTCGCTGTTGCGGGTGACCGTGGCGCTGATGGCGGCGGCGTTGGCGATGCTCTGGCGCATGCGGTTCTGGAACAGCTTCTGCACGTAGCGATAGGCCCCGAACCAGTCCAGGCTGATGTGCTTGGAACTGACCGTCGCCAGCATCACGGGCTCGAGCTGCGCGAACCGGTCCTGAGGCGCACGCAGGGCATAGGCCGTGTCGACCGACCAGATCGTGCCCATCGGCGTGGTGTAGTAGACCAGGGTGACGAAGACGTCCTCCGTCCACGGCCGGCCGTCGCGGGTATAGGCGTAGCGTACGCGCGCAGCCACGGCATTGCTGGCCTGGGACGCGTGCGCTACCGCGGCGGCGACCCCCGGCAAGGCCTCCACCGACACCTGCCGGGCATCCCGCAGGTGGCTCAGGGCGGCGGAGGAATAGAAGGTGCGGATGAACTGCGGCACGTCGCCGATCGGTGCCCAGACGACGTTGCCGAGATAGTTGGTGCCGGGTGCCATCGGCACCACCGTCTGCCTCAGCCAGGTGAAGTTCTGCACCGGCAGGAACTGGATCGTGGCGCCGCTCTGCGGATCGCGGATCTCCAACAGGAGATTGGCGAGAATGCTGTAGTTGGGCAGCCAGGTGATCCCGCCGCTCACGCTCCAGCCCGCGGGGACCAGAAAACTTACCGCCTCGCGGTTGCCGATGCCGGGGTCGTGGATGGCGACCCGCCGGAATTTCAGGGTGCCGCCCGGAGGCGGCGACGCGGCGCCGGTGGATGCCTTCGGTGCAGTGGTGTCCGGTGCGGGGGAAGCGTGGCTGCCGGCGGCCCGGCCGGCGGAGACGTCGAGAAGTCTGCGCCGCATGGTCAGACGCCGCGGCCGCCCTTCCTCGGCCCGGACCGTCAGGGTCACGCTGCTGCCCTCGGGGCCGCCGATCATCGCCGCAACCTGCCTGGGGTCGAAACCGGCCACGCTGCGCCCGTCCACGGCCAGCAGTTCGTCGTCCTGGTGGACGCCGGCACGGGCGGCCGGGCCGCGGGGCAATACCTGGTCGATCCAGATGGACCCGTCGTCATCGGCACTGATGGAGATGCCGATTCCGACGAACCGCTCGCCGCGTTGGGCGAAGGCCTGTCCGCCGCAAAAAACCGCCAGGGTGACAAGGGCGAGTAGCAGGTTCGCCGGGCGTATGGAACGGGGCACGGCGACAACTCCTTTTCGGCTGGCGCAGGGGCGATGATTTCAGATTCTAGCCAATGCCGGCGGGGAGAGCGGCGAAGTGCAGCAGGTTTTCCTTTACGTTTGATTAAGCATTTGTTTTGTATCCGAAACGCGGCCGCCTCCTGCTTGCTCCAACCGGCTTGAGGATCGTCGCCGCTACGGGTAAATTCGTCCGGGTTTGCAGTGTTTCGGATTCCACGGTAACGGGACGTATCTGATTCGGAGGGGCGGTATGGACGTCAGCAGGATCTCGAACGCGTATGCGGCGGTAAAGGCGATCAAGGACATTGCGAATTCACTGCTCGATGCGGAGCTCGAAGGCCGCCCCAAACGCCTGGTATCGGAGGCCCTGAAGAAACTGGAAGGCGTGCAGGACGCCCTGTTCTATGTGCGTGAGGAACTCCTCCAGGGCGAGGAGGAAAATGCGGCGCTGCGGGCCAAACTGCAGCAGCTCGAAAGCGCAGCTAACCCCCAGCGGCTCTCCTATCTGGTCAAGGAGGAGGGCTTCGACGACATCCCCTACTGCAAGAAGTGCTACGGCGAGAAGCAGAAGATGATTCTGCTCCAGGGCGGCGAACGGGACGTCTGGTCCTGCCCGGAGTGCCGCAACACCTACTACGGTCCCAACTACACGCCGCCGTCTCCGCGCGGCAAGCCTTCCGAGTCGGCGGAGTCGTACGGCTAGTCTCCAGCCATTTCGCGAAAACCCCGGCGTGCCCGCGATTGCACGTGGCCGGGGTGGCAGGGAGATGGGGCGTGCGCGTGCGTGCCGCCCGCCCCGCAGATATCCCGGTCGTGCCTGCCGCCGTTCCCAGGCGGAAAAGATGGCCAGCATCTTGCCGACGACCGCGCTTCCCGTCAGCAGCACCGACGCGCCCAGCGCCAGCATCGCCACCAGCACCAGGGTGACCGGTGCGATCCCGAGCAGGGCCAGGATTCCGAGCACGACGGCGGCCAGGCCGACGAGCACTTCGGCGCCGTCGAGGAGCAGTGCGGCCCCCAGGGCTATGGCGGCAATGGCGCACATCGACGTCGGGGCAATATGGGCAAGGCCGAGAATCGACAGGACCACGGCGGCCGCGCCGGTGATTGCCTCAGCGCTCGAACCACCGATGACCGCGCGCTCGACCGCGCGTTCTTCGTGACTGATCGCTGTTTCCAGCGTTAATCCACCGGTGTCGATTATTGGATGACGGGACGTGTGGAGCACGTTCCGGTCGGCCGGCTGTCGTGCCTGTGCAGCGCGCCTGTCGGTTGATTGGGGTTGCCGGCACCCCCGATTCACGCTGCATCTCGGCGACGCGCGGGTACGCCCCGTGACCGCACGGTCGGGTCACGGTACTTCGTGCGATGGAGGGGTACGGTGGTTTGGCGAGCCACGGCCATGACGCGGTCGGCACACCGGAGGGCGGCATCGACGGCTGGTCGGCTTTGCGGGCGTCACGCCATCAGCCCTTTTGGGAGCGGTGGAGCACACCGCTTTCCGGAGTGTCGCTCTGCGATGAGGTCGTTTCGCCCGGCTGATGCCTGGCGGGCGTCCGTGCGTCGCCGCGGTCGCCGCGAAAGACGCAGGCATGGTGGCGGTTGTGCGCGCCGAGCCATTGTCGCAACGCCAGCAGGGTCGGGCGATCGAACCGGGCCCGGCCCCTCTTGACCTCCGCAACGATGGCGCAGAGCTCGGCAACCAGCATCGTGTGTTCGCGTCGTTGCTCGGCCAGGTCCGCGCAGCCGGCCGCCTGCATCAGCCGTTCTTCGTGGGCAAAGTGTTCGCGCACGACGGCGTAGAACTCGCTCAGGGTGGCGGCTACCTGTGCGGCGGGTGGCTCGTCCGCGCCGTATTCGAGATGGAGCTGCGCCAGCCGGTTCATCAGGCTGACCATCTTCCTGTGGGCCTGGTCGACGGACTCGATCCCGGTGACGAGCTCCTCGTGCCAGACGACGAAAGCATTGCTTGCCAGCTGCGGCATTTCAAGGACTCCTTGATGTTTGTGGATATCCGGCAAACGCGCCTGCGCGCTTTGTGTTGCAGGGATCGCTGTGACTTGCGGCGCCGCGCGGCTGCGTGACGGCGGGAGGTGATTAAATCCTAGTCGCCGCGCCCCGCCGGTTTTATTCGGACTTTTTCGGACGGAGCTCGTAAATTCGTTTACGCGTATCGCCGAAAAGAGGTGCTGGCGTAAGGATCATGTCGCGACACCGTGAAACGCCGCGGTCGTGCCGCGAGCGGGCGGGCCCGGCACCGAACAACAACGAAGCGACAACCGCTGCCGGCGAACTGGGGGTGGGGATAGGTAGGCCTATCCGGGTCCGCGAAACCGTGTTCGTGTCACGGGGATTTGATTTCGTCGCCGAGCACCGCGATCACCACCTGACGATTCTGGCCGATGGCATGACTTGGGCCGACGAAATCAACGGGCGTCCGGAGACCCACGAGACGGGCTTGTCCCCGTGGCTGTTGGGGCCGCTGTTGGTGGCGCGCGCGGAACAACTCGGTGTCGGCCCGGTCAAGCCAGCGCCCATCGACGACCATTCGGTCCTGCTCGCCCCCGACATCGACGGCGTGCTCCATCCGGTCGACCACGACGATTGGGTGCTGCGGCCCGGCTGCCTGCAGCGGCTGGAGCCATTGCTGCGCGACTTCGAATCCCTGCGGGTGGTCATCAGCTCGACCTGGCGTCGGGGGATTCCATGGCAGGAGTGGCGCTGGTTGCTGGCCGCCGACGTGCGGGACCGGGTGGTCGGCGCGACGCCGACCGACTGCGACGACCTCTTTCGTCGCGAGCAGATCGAGGCCTTCGTCGCGGGCCCGGGCCGGCCCCGGTCCTGGTTGGCGGTGGACGACGACCCGGACCGCTTCGAACGGGGCGGGATGCGATCGACCAAGCTCGTGCAGGCACTCTATCACCGTGGTTGGGACGGCCGGATCGATGCCCAGTTGCGCGCGCGGCTCCTGCAGTGGGGCTGCGCCCCAGTCTAGGCATGGGGGTCAAAGGTAGGGCGTAAGCAGTCGCGCCACGTCGTCCCGCAGCCGCGCCGGCAGGGAGCGGGCGGCAATCTCTTCACGGGTCACGCGGTGGGCGGCGGCCAGCTTCTCCTCGAACCAGCGCTCCATCCGCGCGGCCAGTTCGCTGTCGTAACACTCGACGTTGAACTCGAAGTTGAGGCGCAGGCTGCGTGCGTCCCAGTTGGCCGAGCCCAGCAGCATCCAGCCACCGTCCACCAGCAGCAGCTTGGAGTGGTCGAAGGGTGGCGGCGTGAGCCAGATCCGGCAGCCGTGCTGGAGCAACTCCGGCCATATGGCGCGGGAGGCCCAGGTGACGAAGGGCAGGTTGGAGCGTTCCGGCAGGATGATGTCGATCTGCACGCCACGCATGGCCGCCACGACCAGGGCCGACATCACCGCGGGGTCGGGCAGGAAGTAGGGGGTGACGATGCGCACCGAGCGGCGTGCCACCGACAACGCCCCCAGCAGGGTCCACAGCAGCTTTTCGAAGTTCTCGTCGGGGCCGTCGATCACGCCACGCGCCAGGGTCGGGCCCACCTCGTCGAGTCGCGGGAACCAGTCGTCGCCGCGCAGCGCCTCGCCGCTGGTGAACAGCCAGTCGTCGGCGAACACCTCCTGCATCCGGGTCACCACCGGGCCCTCCAGGCGGAAGTGGATGTCCTGCACCGGGCGCCTGGTGTTGCCCTCGACGCAGTGCGCGGCGCGGATGTTCATGCCGCCGGTGAAGCCGATGCGCCCGTCGACCACCGCGATCTTGCGGTGGGTCCGCATGTTCACCGACATCAGGTGGCGCAGGGCGAACGAAGGCAGGAACAGCGCGTAGCGCACGCCTTCCTGTTTCAGGGTCTTGAGGATCGGTGGCCAGGAGTAGCGCGTTCCGGTGGCGTCGATCAGCACCCGCACCTCCACGCCGCGGCGCGCGGCCTCACCCAGGGTCCGGGCGAACTCGCTGCCGACCTCGTCCAGGTCGAAGATGTAGGTCTGCAGCGAGACGCTGTGGCGGGCGTTGCGGATCGCCTCCAGCATGGCCGGGTAGGCCTGCTCGCCGTTCACCAGCGGTTCCACCCGGTTGCCGGGCAGCAGCGGTCGCTCCACCACGCGGCCGACGACCCGGGCCAGCATCTGCAGGTGTTCCCCGCGCTGCTCCAGGAGTTCCAGGGCCGCCTCCGGCCGGTAACCGGAGCGGGCGGTATGGGCGTCGTAACGTTCGAGGCTGCGGCGCAGGTAGGCCGCCTTGTGGCGGATGCGATTAACCCCGAACAGCAGGTAAAGGAGCGCCCCGGCCACCGGCACCAGCCAGACGAAACCGACCCAGGCGATGGCGGAGCGGGGATCGCGCTTGTGCAGGACCACGTGGCCGGTCGCCAGCAGCGCGAGCACCACGTCGAGACCGATGGCGATGCCGTGCCAGACCTCGTGCGCGATGCCGTCGATGCCCATGGTCATGGCCGTTGGTCCCGGTAGGCGATCATCCGCAGAGCATACCAAGGCCGGCGCCGGCCGGGCCGTCAGCGCCCGCTCTCGATGTATTTCTTCACCGTGCGCCGGTCGAGGCCGGTACGCCGCGCCACCTCCTCGTAGGTGCCGTGGCGCCGGTGCAGCTGGGCGCAGTAGCCCGCCAGCAGCTCCTGGGCGGTCAGGCTGCCGGCCTCCATCGCCTGGGTCAGTGGCGACGGCCCGGCGGCCACCGGCGGTGGCGGACAGGCCCGCTCCAGCAGCGCCCGCCGCACCGCCTGCTCCAGTTCGCGCACGTTGCCGGGCCACGGGTAGTCCGCGGGCACGTCGCGGCGGATGGTCTCCAGCACCAGGGTGCTCAGCTCCGGCGCGTCCCGGCCCACGGTCCGCTTCACCAGCAGTCCCACCAGCTGGGGCAGCTCGCGTTCGGACTGGCGCAGGCGCTCGCGCAGGGGCGGCACCACGATCACCTGGGAGCTCAGGCGGTAGAAGAAGTCCTCGCGGAACTCGCCGCCGCGCAGGTCGGCCAGGTTGCGGTTGGTGGCGGCGATCACCCGCCCCGAGAAGCGCTTGGCCTGGTGGCTGCCGACCGGGGTGAACTGGCGTTCCTGCAGCACCTTGAGCAGCTTGATCTGCACCTCCGGCGCCAGCTCGCCGATTTCGTCCAGGAACAGCGAGCCGCAGGCGGAGCAGCGTTCGAACAGGCCGGCGTGGTGATCCACGGCGCCGGTGAAGGCCCCCTTGCGGTGGCCGAACAGTTCCGACTCGATCAGGCCGGCGGAGAAGCCGGAGAGATTGGTGGCGATGAAGGTGGCGGTGAAGCTCTCCTGGAAGCGGCGCCTTGCCGGCTCGAAGGGGATGAAGCCGGAGCGGCCGATGGCCGCCGCCGCGGCGCCCTTGCCGGTGCCGGTCTCCCCCAGCAGCAGGGTGGAGAAGTCCTCCATGCGGTTCCACAGCCAGGCATCGTAGAGGCGGGCGTCCTCGGTGAAGACCGCGTTCCACAGCGAGCGGCGCAGCTCGCTCATGGCCGCGCTCGGCCCCACCAGGGCCTGGTCGATGAAGTGGTAGGCGCGGCGCAACTGGAAGAAGAGGGCGAAGTAACGCGCCGCCTCCGTCTCGTCGAGGCCGACGGCCGCCAGCTCTCCGAGCACCTCGACGGCGAAGGGCAGCGGCAGCGGCGACTCGGGTGTCTCGAGCTGGGCCCGGATGTGCTCGTCGAAGCGGTCCACCGCCCGGTGGTAGACGCTGAACAGCAGGGCCTGGCGCAGCAGGTCGCGGTCGTGCCCCTCCAGGTCGTCGGGGCGCGTGATGCCGCGGGCGGCGAGGCCGTCGAGGCAGGCGGAGAGAGGCGCGGCGATGGCGCTGAAGTGGTGTTCGCCGGGGGCGGGCGGCGGTCCCGCGTGGCCGAAACGGGCCTCGATGTCGCGGCGGGTAACGGTGAACGGGTTGGAGTGGATGGTCTCGGCCACCCGTGTCAGCAGGCCCCGTTCCTCACCCCTTAGGCCGGCCATGGCGCTTCACGATATGCATTACGTGAATATTCGATCATGCACTAGTTGTACATCAGTTTCCGCAAAGCCTGCAATCCCATGATCTGGTTCATGATAAATATGTTTAAAATACAGTCAGTTGTATAAATTTTTCTGTACTGGCCCGGCGCTTGCTCTGTCCCTTGTGCGTTCAACCCAACCACGAGGGCACGACCATGCACGCCAAGCTCGACATCGACAGCAACGCCCTGATCCACGAAACCGGCAGCCTGCTGCTGCGCGACGGCAGCGAACTCTTCTTCCGCGCCTGGCACCCAGGCATGCCGCGCCCGCGGGCGGTGATCCTGTTCCACGGCGGCCACGAACACTCCGGCCGTTTCGACGAACTGGTGGCGCGGCTCGGCCTGGGAGACACCTCGGTCTTCGCCTGGGACGCCCGTGGCCACGGCCGCTCCCCCGGCGAACGGGGTTACGCCCGCCACTTCATGGAGCTGGTGTGCGACGCCGACGAATTCGTCCGCCACGTCAGCGCCCGCTACGGCATCGCGATGGAGGAGATGGTGGTGATGGGTCACAGCGTCGGCAGCGTGATCGCGGCCACCTGGGTCCACGACTATGCGCCGCCGGTGCGCGGCATGCTGCTCGGCTCGCCCGCCTTCAACGTCAAGCTCTATGCGCCGCTGGCCCTGCCGGCCCTGCGCCTGTGGCAGCGCCTGCGGCCGCACAGCTTCGTCAACAGCTACGTCCGCCCCGGGATGCTCACCCATGACATTGATGAGGCGGAGGCGCGCCGCCACGACCCGCTGATCTCGCCGCAAATCGCCGTGCCCGTGCTCACCAGCCTGTTCGAGACCGCCGAGCGGGTGATCGAGGGGGCCGGTTCCATTCGCGTGCCGACCCTGGTGCTCTCGGCAGGGCGCGATCGGGTGGTCCACACCTCGGCCCACCGCCGCTTCGTCGAGCGCCTGGGCGCCGAGCGCAAGGAGCTGAAGCAGTTCCCGGGCTTCTACCACGAGATCTTTCACGAGACGGGGCGCCACCAGGCGATCAACTACGCACGCAGCTTTATCCGCGGGTGCTTCGCGGAGACCCCGCCCCGGATCACCGCCGAGGCCAACCGCGAGACCTTCGCCGCGCTCTCCCACCCGCTGGGCTCCGGCGACCCGCGCCGCCTCGGCTACGCCCTGGCACGCGCCGGCATGGCCAGCGTCGGCCGCCTGAGCGACGGCATTCGTCTCGGCTTCGACAGCGGCTTCGACTCCGGCCGCACCCTCGACTACGTCTACGCCAACCGGCCCCACGGCGTCACCGCGCTCGGCCGCACCCTCGACCGCGCCTATCTGGAGAGCGCCGGCTGGCGCGGCATCCGCCAGCGCGGCGAACACCTGCAGCAGCTGCTGATCGAGGAGATCGCCCGTCGCCGTGCCGAGGGGCAGGCGGTCGCCATTGTCGACCTCGCCTCCGGTCCCGGCCGTTACCTGCTGGAGGTGCTGGCCGCGCTCGCCGACGACGGCGTGCAGGCCGTCTGCCGCGACCGCGACGTGGCGGGGCTGATGCAGGGAGAGCAGGCGGCGGCGCAGCGCGGCATCCGCGGCGTCCGCTTCGAACAGGGCGACGCCTTCGATCCCGCCAGCATCGCCAGTCTGGAGCCGCGCCCCGACATCGTGGTGGTCTCCGGCCTCTACGAACTGTTCGAGGACAACGCCATGCTGCGCCGCTCCCTGGCCGCGATCGCCGAGCGCCTGCCGGCGGGCGGCAGCCTCATCGTCACCAACCAGCCGCGCCACCCGCAGCTCGCCTTCATCGCCCGTACCCTGCCCAACCGCGACGGTGCGCGCTGGGTCATGCGCCCCCGCTCCCAGGCCGAGATGCACGGCCTGCTGCGCGAGGCGGGCTTCACCCCGGCGGGCATGCTCACCGACGACGACGGCATCTTCACCGTTACCGTCGCCCGCAAGGGGGCCTGAGATGGCGCCCCTCGCCCGCCGTACGCAGCTCGCCTGGGCCCTCGGCCTGGGCGCGCTGTTCTTCCTGGTCTATGGCCCGGTCAACGCCTGGAGTGCCACCCTCGGTCCGCTGCCGAGCCTGGCCCTGCCCTGGGAGCAGCGAATCCCCTTCGTGCCGTGGGCGGTGGTGCCGTACACGTCCCTGGACCTGTTCTTCCTGCTCTCGTTCCTCCAGCTGCGCGACCGCACCGAGTTGCACCGTCACGCCCTGCGCCTGGGGGTCACCATCCTGGTCTCGGCGGCGCTGTTCCTGGCCTTTCCGCTGCGCTTCGGCCTCACGCGACCGGAGACGACCGGCCTGCCGGGGCTGCTGTTCTCGGCGCTTGCCCTCGACCTGCCCTACAACCAATGCCCGTCGCTGCACATCGCCCTGGCCCTGGTGATCTGGCCGGTGGTGCGGCGGCTGGCCGCGGGCCGGCGCCGCGGGCTGCTGGCGGCATGGTTCCTCCTCATCGCCGCCTCCACCCTGCTCACCTGGCAGCACCATTTGGTCGATCTGCTGGGCGGCGCAATCGTTGGCCTGCTGGTGCTGCAGGCGATCCCGCTGCACGACGGGCCGCGCACGCCGGTGGGCAACGCCGCCTACCGCATCGGCGACCGCTACGCCGCCGTCGCCCTGGCCTGCCTCTGGCTCGCCTTCCAGTTCGGCGGTTGGGGTCTCCTGCTGCTCTATCCCTTCGTCAGCTGTGCCCTGGTGGCCGTCGCCTACCTCAGCGGGCGCGCCGACTACCTGAGCAAGCGCGACGGCCGCCACTGTGCCGTGGTCCGCCTGCTGTTCGGACCGTTTCTGCTGGCGCAGCGGCTCACCTGGAGGGTGTGCCGGGACAAGGGTGCCCCCTGGAGCGAGGTGGCCCCGGGTCTCTACGCCGGCCGCCGCCCCGCGGCCCACGAGGTCGCGGCCCTGCGCGGGCTCGGCGTGCGTAGCGTCATCGATCTGGCCCCGGAGATCGGCGAGGCCCGCGGCTGGGGCGATGTTCGCTACCACCACCGGCCATGGCTCGACCTGGTGCCGCCTTCGGCGGCCCAGCGCGCGGAGGTCACCGCGCTGATCGACGCGGCGCTGGTCCACGGGCCGGTCTACCTGCACTGCACCCTCGGTCGTGGCCGGGGTATGCTGGCGGCACTCGACTGGCGGGTGGCGCAGGGCGTGCCGGAGGCGCGCGCCCGCGCCGAGCTCTCCCGCCTGCGGCCTCTGGCCCTGCCGCAGGAGCGCTCGACCAACAACAACGACAACTGTATCGAGGAGCCCCGTCATGGCCAGCGTGTATGACCTCAAGCCCGCCTTCCAGCGGCGGCTGCGGCCCATCGTCCGCGGCCTTGCCGCCGCCGGCGTCACTCCCAACCAGGTGACCGTCGCCGCCTTTCTGCTTTCGCTCGCGAGCGGTGCCGCCATCGCCTTCGAGCCGCAGCGGACGGCTCTGCTTCTGCTCCTGCCGCTGGTGCTCTTCGTGCGCATGGCGCTGAACGCCATCGACGGCATGCTGGCGCGCGAACACGACATGACCACGCCGCTGGGTGCCATGCTCAACGAACTCGGCGACGTGGCCGCCGATGCCGCGCTCTACCTGCCGCTGACCCTGATTTCCGGGGTGGCGCCGGCACCGCTGGTGCTGCTGGTGCTGCTCGCCACCTTCACCGAACTGGCCGGCATCAGCGCGCTGCAGGCGGGCGCCTCGCGTCGCTACGAGGGCCCCTTCGGCAAGAGTGATCGCGCCTTTCTGGTGGGCGCCCTGGGCCTGGCGCTCGGCCTCGGCGTGCCGGTCGGGCCGTGGCTCGCCTGGTTGATGTGGGCCTGTGCAGGTCTGGCCCTGCTCACTATCGCCAACCGCATGCGCGCGGCCCTGGAAGAGATCGCCACGGAGGGGCGCGCATGAACCCGATCGATTCCACCGTTGCCTGGCTGATGGGCGGCATCGTCGCCCTGCTGGCGCTCGCCACTGTCGCCGTCCGCCTCTGGGCCAATCGCCGCGGCCTGCCCGCCGACCACGAACTGCGCCTGCGCATGCGCGCCTGGTGGGCTATCGTCGCCGTTTTCGGCACCGCGGTGCTGGCAGGCAACAGCACGGCGCTGTGGCTGCTCGCCTTCGTCAGCTTCCTCGCCCTGAAGGAGTTCTTCACCCTGGTGCCGACCCGGCGCTCCGACCGCCGGGTGCTGTTCTGGGCCTACCTGGCGATCCCGCTGCAGTACTACTGGGTCGCCATCGGCTGGTACGGGATGTTCGTCATCTTTATCCCGGTCTACCTGTTCCTGCTGATTCCCCTGCGCAAGGTGCTGATCGGCGAGACCGCGGACTTTCTGCGTTCGGTCGCGGTGGTGCAGTGGGGGCTGATGATCACCGTCTTCGGCCTCAGCCACGCCGCCTACCTGCTGGCCCTGCCCCAGGCGCGGAGCCCCGCCGGCGGCCTCGGCCTGCTGCTGTTCCTGGTGCTGCTCACCGAGCTCAACGACGTGGCCCAGTACCTCTGGGGCAAGGCCCTCGGCCGGCGCAAGGTGCTGCCCACGGTCAGTCCCGGCAAGACCTGGGGCGGTCTGCTCGGCGGCATCATTACCACTACCCTGCTGGCGGTGCTCGCCGCCCCCTGGCTGACCCCGCTGCACGGCTACGAGGCGGTGGCCGCGGGCCTGCTGATCGGCACCTTCGGCTTCGCCGGCGACGTCGCCGTCTCGGCGATCAAGCGCGACCTGGGGATCAAGGACAGCGGCCGGCTGCTGCCGGGCCACGGCGGCATCCTCGACCGGGTGGACAGCCTTACCTATACCGCGCCGCTGTTCTTCCACTACCTCTACTATCTGCACTACTGATGCGCGCCCGCGACCTGCCCAAGCTGCTGTTCTTCGCCCTGGTGGTGCGGCCGCTGAGCTGGGTGGTGATCGGCCTCAACCTGCACCGCCCGGAGCGGCTGCCGCGCCAGGGCCCGGCGGTGGTGGTGGCCAACCACAACAGCCACCTCGACACCCTGGTGCTGATGAGCCTCTTTCCCCTGCGCCTGCTGCCCAGGGTGCGGCCGGTCGCCGCGGCCGACTACTTCTTTTCGACCCCGCTGCGTGCGGCCTTCGCCCGCCGCCTGTTGGGAGCGGTGCCGGTGGCGCGCAGGCGCAAGGGGCGGGGCGACCCGCTGGAGGAAGCGCGGGCGGCGCTGGCGAACGGCGACATCCTGATCCTCTTTCCCGAGGGCTCCCGCGGCGAGCCGGGGCGCCTGGCGCCCCTGCGCAGCGGTGTCGCCCATCTGCTCCAGCACAGCCCGGCGACCCCGGTGGTGCCGGTCTATCTGCGGGGGCTGGAGCGTATGCTGCCCAGGGGGGAGGCCCTGTTCGTGCCGCTGTTCTGCGACGTGTTCGTGGCGGCGGCGCTGCACTGGGAGGGGGACCGGGGGCGCTTCATGGCGGCGTTGGAGGGTGTCATGCAGGGTTTGCAGCAGGCAGCAGCCAATCCCTGATCCCGCCGGCACATGCCTTGGGTCAATGCATCGTCGGGAAAGCCCTTTCTCCGCCGGTTCATCGGGCTGCCCACGTTGAACAATTCGCGTCACGGCATAAGTTTCTTGGAGGGCCGGTGGCCGTTTGCCATCGCCGGCTCAATTCCGTGAATCTTGTGCGGCGGGATCCATTCGTCTTATCAGCTAAGGGAGGAGCGTGGCATGGACATAGAATTCCACTATTGGATGACCGGCATAATCGCCGAACGGGCCGGCTTCGAGCAGGACGAGGCCCGGGTCATCGCCTATTGTTCCGAATACGTCGACGAAAACGACGTCGCGATCGAGGTGCGCTATCCGCATTCGGCGCAGCCGCCCTACCGGAACTTCATCAGCCAGACGATGAATATCCTCAAGCCGCAGCACGACCTGATGCGCATCTATCCGATCTACCATTTCATGCCGGGTGACCCCAAGGCGGAAACGGCGCGCCGGCGTGACGGACACCTGCACATCCTGAACACGACCCCGGACAGCCGAAACGCCCGGGCAATGTTCGACGCCGCGTTCGCGGCGCCCGAGGAGACCCGTCTCCAGCGCATCGGCGTCGCCACCCATATGTACGCCGACACCTGGGCCCACCAGAATTTCGTCGGCTGGTACGACGGTTTCAACCATATGGATTTCGACATCAAGCCGGCGGTGGGGCATCTGGACGCGGAGCATCACCCCGACTGGCCCGGCCACCGCTGGGACGACAACCGGCTGGTGGACACGCGGATCGACAACCGGGCCCGCTTCCTGGACGCCGCCGAGGCGATCTTCAAGCGCTTCTGCAAGTATCAGAAGGGCATCGGCCGGCCGGACCAGAGCCGCAAATGGCCCCGCCTGAAGCAGGACCTGGCGCAGGCGATGGGCCCGAGCTTTTCCGGCGACCGCAACTATTTCGAAGAGG
>CAZMMH010000001.1:0-23585 GCA_964567315.1 uncultured Gammaproteobacteria bacterium | reverse complement strand
CTGGAGCCGCTCTTCGCACAAATGAACGTCAATATTCGCAGGGCATAGCCCGGCACCTGCCAGGCGCGGTGCCGGCAGCGCGCAGCAGTATCGCCCATCTGGTCCAGCGCAGGCAGGCGACCCCGGTGGTACCGGTCTATCTGCGGGGGCCGCCGAAGGGTGAGACGCTGTTCTGCGACGTCTTCGTCGCCGGCGCGCTTCGTTGGCGAGGCCACCGGAGCCGCCTCATGGGGGCGCTGGAAGGCACCAAGAAGGTAATTGAAACTGCGGCAGCGGAGCGGTAGCCGACATCCGCGCGTTCGCGACCCGGACTGTGCAGGCATGTCAGCCATTTCGAGCGCACGGTATACCGCGCCCGCGGGAAACTCAACGTTCCGACCCGTGAGACGACCGGCCAAGGGCGGCGCAGGGATCACAATACGTTTGGATCGGCTCCACCTGACGCCAAGGTGGGGCGTGTCCCGTCGGTGTTCAGGCGTTGCGACGGCCCGATGAGGAACTCCCCTGATGAGCGTGTAGGTACATGTTATGAAAGAAAAATGGGCAATACCCTCCATTGTGCTGGTGTTCGCCCCGCAGCATAATTTCTCTCAAATACGCCACACCTCAGGGGGTCGTCATGGGCGCCACGAAGCTTGCTTGGCTGTTTGGTGTCGCGATTCTTGCAGCCGGTGCTCAGGAGTCGCTCGCAAGCACGATCGACGTCACCTACAAGGGATCGGCCCGTGGCTATGCGACGGGGTATGTCACCCCCAGCCCCAATGGGGTCGACGAGACCGCCCATGTCTCCATCGGTGGCGAAAAGTTTCACAACAACACCGGCACCAATTACGACTTCGTCAGCGCCTACGACAATTTCGTCGCGTGGTGTGTAGACCCGCTGCATTGGACGCAGAGCAGCTACACCTACAACGTCGGCGGAACCAGCGAAATGCTGGCCGGCGGCTTTGCTGCGGACCGCGTGCACGACCTGCAGATCCTTGCCAACAATTTCTATGGCGGCGTCAACGACTGGACCAGTTCCGCCGCGTTCCAGGTGGCGACCTGGTCTGTTCTGTACGGAACCGAGGTTGGCGGCACCTACAGTTTCAACACGGGTTCCACCTTTACCGCGAACGGCTTCAAGTATGGCGATACCGATGCCCCCGAAGTGGGCGACCTCGCGCGACATTATCTCGCCAATCTCGATCCGGGCCTGGCGACAGGGCATTACGCGATCACCTACCTGTATTCGGATCTGAACTGTGACGCCAGCAAGTCGTGCTCGCAGAACCTGGTCACCCTGACGCCCAGCCCGGTTCCGCTTCCCGCGGCCATGCCGCTCATGCTCTCCGGACTGATCGGCCTGGGTATCGCGGCGAGGCGCAGGAAGAGCAGGCAATCCTGACGGCCTGCGTGGTATGCAAGAAAGGGGGCTCGGCCCCCTTTTTTTGTGTCTCGTTCCGGGGCCGGGCGCTCTCCGGCGTTGGTGCCAAGGCGGCACGTTGTTATCTTCGTCGACACGTGCCGGCCGGGCTCGAGGTTTGCGCCGGCCGTAGGCATGGCAGCGGGACCACCAGGTGCAGGACCAGTCGAATGTTGGCGCAGAAGGGGGCGAAGGGTGGGTATGTGGAGGATGCTGGCGGCGTTGGCGCTCATCGGCGCGGGTTGGGTGGCGCCGCTGCGCGCAGCGGAGTTTCCGCAGAGCGTGATCGATGCCCAACTGCGGCAGGCGCGCACGCCGGTGGTGGTGGACCTGTCCGGCATCGCGCCGGGACAGGCCAAGGAGCTGCACTACCTGGGGCGGACCGTCCTGGTCTACCGGCGGACGCCGGCCGACCTGGCCTATTTGCGTGCGGGCAGGACCGAGGTGCTGGCGAACCCTTCCGGTGCCGGTTTCCGCGCGGTGATCGAAGATCAGTATCTCAGCTCGGTGGACATTGCCCGGGTCCGTCTGCTGCTGGTCACCCAGCCGACGGTGGAGAAGCGGCGTTTCCGCTCCCTGGATGACCGTTTCCTGGTGGTCAGCGGCTTCAGCCCGGCGGGCTGCGCGCTGCGTCTTATGCCGGAAAGCGCCCGGCCGTTCCCCGCAGCACCGTTCATGGGTCTCTGTTCCGGGATGTGGTTCGACGTCGCCGGGAGGGTGCTGAAGAACCACTGGCGCGTACCGCCCATGCGCTCCAAGGCGCTCAGCGGGGGAGGTCTGTTGATTCCGCCCCACCACTACAAGGGCAGGAACGAACTCGTCATCGGCGTTCCGCCGCAGGCGACGATTCCGCGGGTCGATACTGCGGCCCTGCAGGCAGCGGTCTACGCGCGCGCGAGCCCCGTGCGCCGGCTGGCCTCGGCGGCCGCCTACAATGACTTTCGCACCGTGGCTCAGCTGATCAATTCCGGCGTGTCGGTGAAGAACACGCACCCGCGGCCCTATCCTCTCGATGCCGCCGTGGTCGGCGGTTCGAAGGAGCTCGTGACCTTCCTGTTGGTGAACGCGGCGCGGCCGACCAGGAACACCATGCAGCTTGCGCGCATGCTCAACCGGCGCGACGTCGAAACGATGCTCAACGCTTTCGCCCAAATCCCGGTGAAATAGCCGGGGCGCGGCGTTGTCGGCAGCCGCTGCGTGCGACGACGGTATCCGTGGCGATGGAGGGCTGACCCGGAGGAGGTATGCAGGTTACAGCGGACGAACTGGCTAGGCGCCTTGATGCGCTGTCGGATGCGGAGCCGTTGCGCCGTGGCCGTTGACCGGAAGCGCGGGGAGGAACTGGAGGACGGCGGCGGGTTCGAGACCATTGCCCGTTACTCCACCCCGGCCGAGGCCCACGTCATGCGCGCGCGGCTGGAGGCGGAGGGCATTCCGGCCATCGTCGCCGACGAGTACACCGTGAGCGCCAACTGGCTCTGGTCGGTTGCGGTAGGCGGGGTCCGGCTGCAGGTGCCGGCCGAGCTTGCGGGGCAGGCCATGGAACTGCTCGCGGCGGTGCAGGCGGGCAATTACGCGCTGGCGGACGAGGTCGAGACGCCGTCCGCGGGCGCGGCGAGCGAGTTGCAGGAGGCGCTGCTCGCCTACGCACGGGATCCCTACTACCCGAGAGTGTGGGCGCGACTGATCACGCATGATGGCGGCCTCGCCGGCTTCAACGTCTTCGCCACATTGTTCGGCGCGCCGTGGTTCATGTACCGCAAGATGTACCGGGCCGGGCTGGGTGTACTCGGCGTCGAACTCCTGGTGCTGGCGGCGTGGGCCTTCGCGCCCGGCCTGCTCGGCGCCTGGCCCATGCCCGACGAAGGCCGCCGGACTCTCTACACGGTCGCCAGCCTGGCGCTGCTGGTCCGGCTACCGGCCGGGCTGGCGGCCAATGTCCTCTATTATCGCCAGGCGCTGGCCGAGATCGCCAGGGTGACCGCCGCCGGCCAGCCGGCGGAGCGGCGCCTGGCCGCGCTCAAGGCGCGCGGCGGCATCAACGTCGGCGCCGGCATGCTGGTGCTGGCGGGAATGGTCGCCTTGCGGGCCCTGTTGGAACGGTGGTGAGCGGCCACACCCTCGCTGTATCGCAGGGCCGGGCGCGCAAACGGCCCCTGGTGAGGGGCCCGATCCGGCGGGGATGATTTTGCGCCGCCGCAGATTTTGCCGGATTACGCTCGCGGCTCCTTTGTCCTTGCACATGCTGGGACAATGGCCGTCTGCCACTTGATGTCGAATCCGTCTTGATGGATAACGTTCGGTACCGTGCTGCCGCCTGAGCGAAACCACCCTGAGAGTTGGCGCTGGCGCTGCACGTCGGAGGGGGATTGGTTGATGGTGACTGACAGAAGTTATCGGGTCGTGCTCGGGGCCAGCCTGCTGGCCATCCTCTATTTCGACCTGCAGTCTCTGCTGTTCGCGGTGATCGGCATCCTCTATGCCGAAGGGCTGAGCAACCGGCGCCTGCCCTATGTCATCAATCGTCTGCTGCGCGCCGAGGAGCCGGCGCCACGCATCACCTTCCCGCCGGAGGCGGAGCAGGCCTGGCGCCTGGTGGTGGCCACCATGCTGTTGCTGACCGGCGTGCTGTTTGTCCAGAACGCCTGGTTCCTGCCCTGGTTCCTCGGCTTCGCGATTCTCGGCGCGGGCGTGAGCGACATCTGCCCCGTGGTCCAGCTGCTCAGGATGGCCGGGTGCCGGAGTTGAAGCACCCCGGCTCCCAGGATCAGTCCCAGACGAGGGCGATCGCCCCGACCAGCCTTTCGCTGAGCATCACCGGCATGGTCTTCTGGGGCATGATCGTGACGGGGCTGGTGATCGCCGTGATGGCCATGCAGCCGTGGGAGCAGGAGTATGCCGCCCAGGCGGAGTCCCACGCCGCCAAGGCGATCGGCGCGATCCGCACGATCCTCGCGCGCCATCCGGAACTGCTGGCCAAGGGCGGCGACCCGGCAGCCGCGCCCTCCATCCGCCAAGTGCTGCGGGAGCAGCACTTGCAGGGCGTGCGGGTCGCCTGGCCCGA
Organism: uncultured Gammaproteobacteria bacterium; assembly: GCA_964567315.1. Taxonomy (GTDB): domain Bacteria; phylum Pseudomonadota; class Gammaproteobacteria; order CAZMMH01; family CAZMMH01; genus CAZMMH01. The sequence continues at coordinate 19,116 of CAZMMH010000001.1, read as the reverse complement.
AGGCTCGGTCCTGATTGGCACCGCCAGCGGTGCCCCGGTCGTCAGCATGGACGTCGGCGTGCGGGATACTGGCGGCCGGGCGGAGATTGTCCGCCTGCAGGTCTATTCGCCGTCCAGCGACCAGGAGACCCGCGAGCGGCGCAAGCATGTGTTGGTGTTCACCGGGATCATCGCCATGGTCTTCGGTTTCATCCTCAAATACATCCTGCAGCGGATGCTCGCCTCGCCGTTCAACCGCATGGTCGACACCGCCCGGCGCGTCGCCGCCGGTGAGCGCAAGGTGCGTTTTCGGGACGAGGGTCGCACCGAGTTCGACTTCCTTGCCGGTTTCATCAACAAGGCGCTGGACGCGGCGCACCGCTCCGAGATCGCCCTCAATAGCGAAAAGGAGCGGGCCGAGGTGACCCTGCGCTCGATCCGCGATGCGGTGATCGCGACCGATGCCGGCGGCGACATCCAGTTCATGAACCCGATCGCGGAAAAGCTCCTCGGCCATTCGACCGAGGAGCTGCGGGGGCAGCCGTTCGCCGGCTTCATCCGCTTCATCGACGAGCTGAGCCGGGCACCCATTCCCGATCCGGTGAGTGCCAGCCTGCGCGGCGGCAAGGTGATCCAGCTGAACTCCGGCAACGAGCTGCTGCTGGACCGGCAGCACAGCGAGATCGCCATCTCCGGCACCGCGGCGCCGATGCGCCTGGACGATGGCAGGCTGATCGGCTGCGTCATCGCCCTGCAGGACGTAAGCGACGCACGGGAAATGACTCACCGGCTGTTCCACCAGGCGAACCGTGACGCCCTCACGGGCCTGTACAACCGGCAAAGCTTCGAGAACCAGCTGACCGCGCTGATCGAGGGCGAGGATTTTCGGGGCAGGTCCCATGTGTTCCTCTACATGGATCTCGATCAGTTCAAGGTGGTCAACGACACCGACGGCCACATCGCCGGCGACGAGCTGCTGAGGGAGCTGGGCGCCCTGCTCTACAGCGGCTTGCGGGCCGACGACGTGCTCGCCCGCCTGGGCGGCGACGAGTTCGGCGTTCTGCTCAAGCGCTGCGATGCCGAGCACGCCATAGCCATCGCCGAGCAGCTGCGGAGAAAGGTCGAGGAATTCCGCTTTGCCTGGAGCGGCCACCTGTTCCAGATCGGCATCAGCATCGGCCTGGTGCCGTTCAAGTCCGGCGAGGCCAAGGTCACCGAGCTGTTCAGCGCAGCCGATATGGCCTGTTACGCGGCCAAGGACGGCGGTCGCAACCGCGTGCACGTGTACACTCAGACCGATTTCGAGCTGGCCGAACGCCACGGCGAGCTGCGCTGGATCGCCTATCTCAACCGGGCCCTGGAAGAGGATCTGTTCGAACTGTTCCTGCAGCCGATCATCGCCCTCGACGACGGCCGGCGCAGCCACTGGGAGGTGCTGTTGCGGCTGAAGGGCGAGCACGGCGGCGAGTACGTCAGCCCGGGCACTTTCATGTCCGCGGCGGAACGCTACGACCTGATGCCGAAGATCGACCGCTGGGTGATCCTGCACGCGTTCCGCAGTCTGGCCGAGGCGCGGGCCTCCGCCGGGGGTGAGGAGCACAGCTTTGCGATCAACCTGTCCGGTGCCTCCCTCGGCGACCCCTCCCTGGCCGGTTTCATCCGCGGGGTGCAGGCGGAGACCGGGGTGCCGTGGCACTTGATCGGTTTCGAGATCACCGAGACGGTGGCCATTCGCAACATGGCCGCGGGCAAGGCCTTTATCGAGGAGTTCCGGCAGCTGGGCTGCAGCTTCGCCCTGGACGATTTCGGCAGCGGCCTGAGCTCCTTCGGCTATCTCAAGCATCTGCCGGTCGACTTCCTCAAGATCGACGGCGGTTTCGTCCGCGATCTCGATCACGACGCGGTCGACCGGGCGATGGTCGAGGCGATCTTCCAGGTGGGGCGGATCATGGGTATTAAGACCGTGGCCGAATGGGTGGAAAAGGAGGGCATTGCCAACGCGCTGCGGGAGATCGGCATCGACTACGTGCAGGGGCGCCACTTCGGCTGGCCGGCCCCCCTGGCGGAATATCTTGGCGGCGCCTCAAGGGAGGATATGGCCGGGCACCGCGGCGGCTGAGGCATGCTGGCGAGCATCCTGCTGCTGGCCTTCGTGGGGGCGCTGTTCGGCGGTGCAGCGGGGGCGGTGGTCGGCGCGATTGCCGGCGTACCCGTGGCGATGCTGGTGGCCCTGGTGCGTTCCGGGGCGCGCAAGCCATGCCCGCAGTGCGGCCGCCGGGTGCGCCGGGCGGCGCTCCGTTGCCGCCATTGCGGTCACGAGTTCGCGCGGGCCACGCTCGTCGCCAAGGGTGGGAACGGGGAGGGGTGAGGGCCCTGTGCGGGTGCGCCGCGGCTACCTATACTTGGACCGTAACGGGCGCCCTCAGTGACGAGGGGCGGGCCGGCCTCGGGGCCAGGAAGGTCCCGGAACGCCGTGCAAAATCAACGACTGTTGTGAGGTGTCGTATGAAACGAGGCATCGTTGCAGTGGCTTGTCTGCTTGCGTCGCTGACGGTTGCGCTTCCGGCGCTGGCCGCCGACCGCCATCGGGGCTACTCCGGCCATCGCGGCTATCGGGAGCGTCCCTACGATCACGGCCGCCACTACGGCCACTACAAGTATCAGCGCCACAGCTACAGTTACCGCGGACATTGGCGCTCCTGGGACGACTGGGATCGTTACGCCCGGGCGCGGCATCTTTACCGCGACGGCCATTACTATCGCGACGGGCCGCACCTGATGTTCCGCTTCTGCGAGCCGGGCAGCAGCGCCTGCTTCTTCTTTTCCATCGGCCGCTAGGGAATAAGGGACAAGACGGGGCGGCCCGACGGGTCGCCCCGAAAGGAATGCCCCGACGCGGCCGGACAAAGCGCTGCCTTCCGCATCGGGCAACGCCGGCATGGCGCCAGCGTTCCCGTTGTCGTCGGGAAGATTTCCGGGCGCCGATTGCGCCCCTTCGATGGGTTCATCCAAGGAGCCGGTTTCATGCGAGGAAGGATCAAAGTGATGCTTCTCGCCGCCGCACTCGGCGTCCCCATGGTAGTGGCCGCGGCGCCCGTCAGCGTGGCCTCGATCCAGGAGCTGCTCGCCGTGACGCACGCCCAGCGGCTGATGGACGGCGAGTTGAGGCAGATGGATGCGCTGATGAAACAGGCCGCGCACCCGCAGATGGCCGGACGCGAGCTCAATGCGGCGCAGCAGAAGGTCATGGACGGTCTGGCGGAGAAGATGGCCGCGCTTTTCCGGGAGGATATGAACTGGCAGAAGATGGAGCCGGCCTTCATCAAGATTGATCGCAGCTCCTTCAGTCAGGAGGCGTCGACGGCATGTTGAAGTTCCACCACGCAAAGGCCGGTAAGGCGGTCATCGCCAAGATGCCGGTGGTGATGCATCAAAGCGTGAAGCTGATGCAGGAGAAGATCCGCGCAATGATGCCGAAGCTCATCGCTATCGAGCGGGAGAGCATTGCGCAGATGCCTGCCGCTGTCGGCAGGCGCTGAGCGACAGGTTCGCGCTCCGCGCCTGGGGCGGCATTGGCTGCCCTGTCCCCGGGCTGCGGGGAGGCTGGAAGGCGTGCAGGACTGTCCAAGGTTGGCGGCCGCAGCGGCGCTGGCTTTCGCCGCGAGTGGCTGTGCCGGCGTCCTCGATGCGGCGCTGGGCTACGTGCTGGGCATGTGAACGGAACGGCGCCGATGGGCGGCCGGAAAACGGAAGGAGCCGGTGCGATGGATGTTTCGAAGGCAGGGCCGGGGCGGCGGCTTTCGCTGCTGCGTGCGGCGGCATTGGTGGCCTGCGCCGCCATGATCTGGGCCTCATCGGCAGCGGCCGGCGTCGCCGGGCGCGACATCCAGGGCAGCAAGGACTCGCCCCTGGTCTCGCGCTATGCCGGCTCCTGGATCATCGGCTATGCCCACGCGCGCTACGGCGCATTGGAGCTGCCACTGAGCCGTTCCAAGCACGCGGCCTTCGACAAGTCACGCCGGGTCGAGGGGGAGCTGACCCGCATCCTCTACGTCAATCCGCCCGGGCGTTCGGCGCTGGAGGTGTTCCGCAACTACCAGCAGGCGTTGGGCGGCAACGGCTTCAAGACCCTGTTCCAGTGCGAGGGACGGGAGGGCTGCGGCGCGCTGTTCCACCAGGCGGTCTATCCGCAGGCGCAGCACCTGGCCGGCTCGCGCCTCGCCGGCTTTGCCTTTTCCGGGGTTGAGAATCAGTATTTTCTCGCCGCGCAGTTGAGCGATCCCGCCCACGGCAGCGCCTTCGTTTCGCTGTACGTGGCCACCGACCAGAACGAGGCGGGGCTCTACCAGGGGCCGCACCGGGTCATGACCCTGCTCCAGGTGGTGCAGACCACGGCGATGCAGGGCGGCCAGGTGACGGTGGACGCCAAGGCCCTGGCCCACGGCCTGGAACAAAGCGGTCACATCGCCCTGTATGGGATCTATTTCGATACCGACAGCGCGCGCCTGAAGTCCGCCTCGGATGCGCAGCTGCGCCAGATGGCCGAGTTCCTCCGCGGTCATCCCGGGGTCGGCGTCTACATCGTCGGCCACACCGACAATCGCGGGAGCCTGGCCCACAATCTGGAGTTGTCGCGGCGGCGCGCGGCGGCGGTGGTGCAGGCGTTGGTCAAGCGTTACGGGGTTGCCTCCGGGCGGGTCGCGGCGGAAGGCGTCGGCCCGCTCGCGCCGGTCGCCGCCAACGGCAGCGCCGCCGGCCAGGGCCGCAATCGCAGGGTGGAGCTGGTCGTGCGCTGAGGGGCGCGGGGCCCGACGACCGGCGAGGCGCGGGCGGCGCGCTCTGCCGTCTCGCCGGTCGCCCGCCGGGGGCCTACTTGCTGCTGCCGGCCTGACCCTGCTGCATGGCGGCGACCAGCTTGCTGCGGAACTCCAGCTGCTTGGCCTTGAGGTCCTTCAGCAGGCCGTCGGTCTTGGCGTCGGTCTTGCGCATGGCCACGGTCATCGCGTCGATGAACTTCTTGCGCGCCGCCTCGACCTTCTGGTCCTGGGCGACGGTCTGCATCGCCTGACGCATGGCGGACTGCTTCTTGGTGTACTCGGCCGCCAGCGTCTTCTTTTCGGCCGCCGTCACATCCTTGGCCTGGTAGCGCTGGCGCAGCTCCTGCATACGCTTGATGGTCGCGTCCGGGTCGAAGCCGTTGGCGCGGGCGGTGTCCCCGATCAGCTTGGTCAGGGCGTCGCGCTGCTTGGCCAGCTCGGGGTGCGCCTTCAGCGTCTTCTGCTGAATCATGGCGATGTCCCGTTCGAGCACCATGATCGCCTGGCGCAGCTGCAGCAGGTCCTGTTGTGCGGCGGACGGCTGCTCCGCGGTTTGGGCCTTGGGCGCGGCGGGCGCTTCGGCCAGGGCGACGGCGGGGAGGGTGCTGAGGGCGAGCATCAGCGCGGGAAGAATTTTGCGCATTGGGGGCTCCATTGAGCGACTTGGGCTGCATACCGTAACAGGCGGGGGTGGAGCGCTGTCAACGGCTGTCGCCTGCGGCCAGCAAGTTTTGTGGGACAGGCCTCATCGGGAGGAGTGGGCGCGGGACCCGGCCCCGCCGGCCCCGCTAATCACCCCTTCGGGCGATCCATACGGTGTGCCGTGCGCCCTTGCCGGCACGATGCGCCCGCACCCGCTGTTCCTCAACCAGAAAGCCGGCGCGGCGCAGCCGTTCGGCGAAGGGGGCATCCGGTCCCGCGGACCAGACCGCCAGTACACCCCCCGGGCGCAGGGCGTCGAAGGCCGCGTGCAGGCCGGCCGCCGAGTAGAGCCAGTCGTTTTCGCGATGAGTCAGGCCCTCGGGGCCGTTGTCCACGTCGAGCAGGATCGCATCGAAGGCCGCGTGCCCCGACTTCAGCAGGGCGGCCACGTCACCCGCGGCGAGGCGGGTGCGCGGGTCATCGAGGGGGTGGCCGGCGAAGGTGCCGAGATGCTCCCGGTTCCACCTCACCACCGCCGGCAGCAGTTCGGCCACCGTCACCTCGGCTTCCGGTCCCAGCTGTTTCAGGGCCGCGGCCAGGGTGAAGCCCATGCCGAGACCGCCGACCAGCACGTGGGGCCGGGGACTGGCCGCAAGGTGGCGGCAGCCCAACTCGGCCAAGGCGTCCTCGGAGCCGTGGCTGCGGCTGTTCATCAGCTCGCCGCCGCCGACGATCATGATCGAATAGTCGTCGCCGCGGCGGTAGAGGCGCAGCTCGCCGCCGCCGGCGGGGATTTCGCTGCTGTCGATCAGGTTCCAGGGTCTCACGGGATTCTCGCGCTCACGGCCGGGGTGGGCAGTTTAATCCGCCGGCGGGCGCTTGGGGGCGAAGTCGCCGACGCTTGGCGTCTTCTCCGGGCTGCGCAGGGTGACGGCGAGGATTTCCGCTGGCTGCCACAGGCGCATGCGCGGTCCCCAGGTGCCGGTGCCGCGTTCGACGATCAGGGTCATGGCGCCGACCCGGTAACGGCCGCTGAACCAGGGGTAGACCCGGCGCACGGCGTAGCCGAAGGGCCAGATCTGGCCGGCGTGGGTGTGCCCGGCGAGCATTAGGCCGATGCCGCCGTCCGCCGCCTGTTCCACCTCCAGCGGGGCATGGGCGAGCAGCAGGGTGGCGCCGTCGGAGGGCGCGGGCAGCACGCCGGCGACACCGGGGGCCGGAACGTGGTGGCGGCCGCTGAGGTCGTCGATGCCGGCAAGGTAGAGCCCGTGCTCGAGCCGCACCCGCCGGTTGTGCAGCCACTGCACCCCGTGGCGCTGGAAGAAGTCGAGGGTCGCCGCCTGGTTGCCGTAGGACTCGTGGTTGCCGGTGACGGCCCACAGGCCCAAGGGCGCGTGAAAGCGCGCCAGGGCGCCGGCCAGTCCGGGCAGCGTGTCCGGACCGTCCTCCAGCAGGTCGCCGAGAAAGACCACCAGGTCGGGATGCAGCGCCGCGACCTGGTCGGCCCGCGCGGCAAGCCAGGCGGCGCCCAGGGCCGGGCCCAGGTGCAGGTCGGAGAGGGCGACCACCCGGGTGCCGTCGAGCTCCGGCGGCAGGCCCGGCAGGGTCACCTGGTAGCGCGAGACCACCGGCGCACGGTTGCCCTGGATCACGGCCAGCGCCACCAGCAGGCCAGAAGCCGCGAGGGCGATGCCCCGCAGCGCGGCGAGCTGCGGACGCAGCCAGAGGCCGAAGCCGGTGAACAGATCCACCCCCAGCAGACAGACCGTGGTCAGGAACAGGGCGCCCAACCAGTAGAAGGCGAACTGGCCGAGGACGATGGCCGGCAGGCTGCGCACCTCGTCGCCGAGGGCGATTCCGCCCAGGTAGAGCAGCCACACGGCCACGGCGAGCGCGCTCCAGGCCGGCCAGCCCAGGGTCTCACGAACCCAGGGCAGGCTGCCGATGCGCCAGGCGACGTAGAGGTGGAGCAGGCTGCCGACGCCGTTGAGGATGAAGAAGAACATGGCAGTAGCGCAGGGTGGTGGCCGCGGAGAGTGATGGGGCAATTAGAGTCTAGGCCCTCGCGACCGGCCCTGTCGCCGCCGCTAGAACAGCTCCACGTCCTCGCGGTGCTGCGGCGGCTGCAGCGCGCCGTCGGTCACCAGTTTCTCCCAGTGGCAGACGCGGTCGCGGCCGTGGCTCTTGGCGTAGTAGAGCGCCTGGTCGGCGCGGCCGACCACGGTGGCCGGTTGGTCCTCGACACTGATGCCGACCATCCCGATGCTTACGGTGACCCGGCCCACCTGGGGAAAGTCGTAGGCGGCCACCGCCTCGCGGAAGCGCTCGAAGGCCTGCAGCGCATCGGCCTCCTCGGCCGGGGCCAGGACCACCACGAACTCCTCGCCGCCGTAGCGGAACAGCAGGTCGTTGCTGCGGAAGTTGCGCCGCATCAACTGGGCGAACAGCAGCAGCACCTCGTCGCCGTAGAGGTGGCCGTAGCTATCGTTGATCTGTTTGAAGCGGTCGATGTCGAGCACCCCGAGCCAGTGGCCCGCCGGCTGACCCGGGCGGCGGCGCTCCTGAGACTGCGCCGTCCTGGGGGCGGGCTGCTCGCATTCGCCGAGGATGCGGCTGATGTTGCTGTCGAAGGTCTTGCGGTTGCGCAGGCCGGTGAGGGTGTCGTGCTCGTTGTCGTTGAGCACGGTCAGATAGTTTTCGTAGATGCGCAGGAAGCTGCGTACCAGCGCCTGGCCGCCCGGCGGTGCCCCGGCGCAGAGTGCCTCCAATACGGCGACCGGGCGGCCTCCTAGGGCGATCGGGAACAGTACCCGCAGGCGCTCGGTGCCCTGGCGGTCGTGGACCACCTCGCCCTGCTCAAGGCAGCGGTCGAGAAAGGGGTCGTGGAAAATCGGGCGGTGCGGGCCGCCGGCCTCCAGGCGCTCGGCGGCCAGCGGCAGGTCGGCGCGGGTGAGGCGGATCACCTCTTCGATCTGATCGGGTCCCTCCGGCAGCCGCTTGAGCAGGGCCAGTTCGCGCACCGGAAGCACCTCGAGCATGGCGGCCACCAGGCTGATTTCCAGGGAGTCGCGGTTGCGTTCGCCGGTGATGCGGACGACGGATTCGAGCAGTTCATCGGGTCTTACGTCGGACATGGGACTTGCCTCCGGTCGGAGCCGGCGGCCTCTCTTCAGGGAACATTCACGACGGCACGCTCCCTCGCACGTCAGCCGTGTTAACAATTATATGACGTTTCCCGGCCAGGGGCGGCGGGAGCCGGTGTGCACGAAAAGAAAAGGGCCCGATCCGCGCACGGACCGGGCCCCGTTTCACATGCCGAACGCGGGCGGCGGGCGCCGCCCCGGTGCTCAGCGGTCGTCGCGGTCCGCAAACATCGCCACCGGCTGGCCGGTGGTCGGGTTCAGGAACAGACGGCGGACGTGGTGGCGATGGCCATGGGAGAAGTTGAACATGTTCCCCAGAGAGCCGGCCTTGGCGTCGAACGAGTCGTCACCGATGCGGCCCAGGTTCCAGTTGTCCTCGATGAAGCGGAGGATGGAGGCCTGGTCGGTGGTGCTGTGGTCGACGAAGTTGCGCTTGGCCCAGGGCGAGACCACCAGCAGGGGCAGGCGCGGGCCGTAGCCGCAACGGTCGGCGTAGCCGCTGCCGCCGTTGCCGCAGCTGCCGTTGGTCAGCGCGTCGTTCACCGGATCGCCGCTCTGGCTCACGATCGGGCCCATGTTGTGGTCATACCAGCCGTCGGAGTCGTCGTAGGCGATGATCACGGCGGTGGTGGCCCACTCCGGCGAGCGCTGGAGGCGGTTGATGGTCTGCACCAGGAAGGTCTGCTCGTCCAGCGGATCGGAGTAGCCGGCGTGGCCGTCCTGGTAGGCCGGGGCCTTGAGGAAGCTGACCGCGGGCATGTTGCCGGCGTCCACCGCGGCCCAGAAATCCTGCATGTCGTACTGGTGGTTGGCCTGGTCGGTGTGACCGATCATGGCCACCGAGCTCGGCGGCAGGTGGTGCGGGTTGGAGGTGGAGGCGTAGTACTGGAAGGGCTCGTGGTGCGGGATGTAATCGCGCACGCTGGCGCCGCCGACGTTGGTGCTGTGGGTGTCGCAGATCGCGCTGCCATCGGCCTTGCGCGAGCTCGGGCGGAAGCCGCCCTCGAACCAGCCCCAGGTGACGCCCTTCGCGTTCAGCAGGTCGCCGACGTTCTTGTTGCTGTCGACCATGGAGACGTGGGCGTATGCGGGGTTGGAGCAGTCGTCGAAGGTCGGGTCCGGATCGTTGATCACGGTGCCGACGTTGTCGGCGTCCGGGCTGACCACGCCGTAGGTGTCGTGGGCCGGATCGGTGGAGACGGCGCCGTGGGTCTGGCCGGCGACCAGATTCAGGGCACCGGGGGTGGAGGGGCCGAAGGTGGTGTTATAGGAGTTGTCGCTCATGGCGAAGTTCTGAGCGTAGTTCCAGATGGCGGTGACGGTGTTGCCGTCGTAGTAATCCATCACCAGGTTGGGCTTGCTGATGTCGGGTGCGCCGCAGGATTCGCGGTTGGTGTACTCGACGAACTTGTCCATCAGGCCGCCGTCGAAGGCGCGCTGCTCGTCGCCGTAGTGGTGGTCCTGATCGCAGGTCAGGGCCTCGTCGCGGCCCAGGCGCGCGGGGTTGGCGCTGTTGGGGTTGTGCATCAGCAGCTGTTCGTTGAGACCGTTGACCGACGGCGTGCCCGGGCGCGCAACGAAGCGCGGCTCGCCGGCCGGGTTGGCGGCCTTCGGGTAGGTGGCGAAGTAGTGGTCGAAGGAGACGTTCTCCTGGAAGATCACCACCACGTGCTCGATCGGAGTACGGGTCGCACCAAAGTGCGGCGCAGCCTGAACGGTCGGCGCCATCACCGCGCCGACGACCGCCAGGGCGACCAGCGACTTGCGGACTGCAGCGCCCAAGATTGTCGTATTCATTATCGCGTTTCCTCGCAGGGGTTGGGGAATGGGAATCGCGAATCTACGGGTCGCAGATGAAGCTTCGATTGAGCTTCCATGACAGGGGCGCCGAACCCGGAAAAGAGGCGTTTTCAGATACTATTCATAAGGTTACGGTCTTTGCGCAATTCCAACGAAGTTCTTGCTTGACGTTGACGCAAACGTCATCGAGGTGCCATGGAGGCGGGCCGTTACGGCCGCTTGCGGGGCGGCTTTGCGGCTGGGCGCGCGGGCGCCGCGCCCCGGGGCGGGCGAACGGCGTCGGGGGCCTTGCGTGGAGGCGGGGGGAAGCCGCCGAGCCCGGGCGGACCGGACTCGGCAGGCGTGGTCGGGGCTTGCGCGGGGGCGTCAGAGGGCGCCGCGTTCGACCCGCTTGATGTCTTCGGTGCGTGCCATGGCCTCATCCAGGCTGACCTGGTCGCCCTTGGCCTTGAAGTCGCGCAGCGAATCCCAGACCTTGAATACCTTCTGGCCCGAGGACATCTTCTTCAGGTCGTCCTTGTCCAGGGCGGCAGCGTCCATCAATTCGTTCCAGGCCACTCCTTCGCGCATCGGTATCAGGGCGAAATTGACGCCCTCGATCTCCACCTGCAGGGGCTTGCTGATGTTGACCACATAGAGGATCGCCAGCATCTCCGGCGCGAAATCGTCCTTGTACATCTCGACGAAGGCCGGCAGGTCCTCGAGGAGGGTGAGCCAACCGGAGACCATGATCAGCTTGTCACCCTTGGAGAGCAGGATCGCCTGCTCCATGACGACGGGCGGCGGCTTGCGGTTGCCGGCGTCATCGGCGATCTCGCCCTCGGCCAGGGCCAGCCGGCCGCGGAAGCCCAGCGTGTCTGCTTCTGCCGCAGAGTCGACGAAGGCTACGTTCAGCAGTCGCCCAAGTTCTTCATATTTCTTGATGATCATGCTGTTACCCTTTCCTTTACATGTTGGCTGGCGGGCAGGTAGCAAGATCGGTACCAATCGTGGGCGACAGGGAAATTCCTGAATATTCATGCCCCTCGGGGGATTGCGTTGTGTCTGTGACGCGCCCCGCGAAGGCGAACGAAGGAGCATTTGTCGCAGTTGCGACAGCCCTCGGGGCGGCGGAGGTGCCGGCGGCGACGGATCGGTCAGGGCCACGGCGGCCCAGATCCGGGTCGGCTGCCTGATCCGTTTCTTTGTCCGGGGTGCCGCGCCGTGGGCTGCCAGTCTGGGGGCAGTCTGTCCAGACTGCATCCATGACATTGCAGAAGTGAAATGATTTCAGATTCGAATCGGCGGCAGTCCGCCACACCTCCCTGAATGGCCTCCAACTCATTGACTCATCATGTGTGCCGGTCGCCCGAACACTTGGCACGGCCGTTGCCCCGTGACCCGGGCGGGCTGTAGCGAAGGCCCGCCAGCGATGCCGATGGATGGAGGCATGTGATGTCCAGATCGATTCGGGCCTGCCGGGGTGCGGACGGGAGGCGAAGGGCCTGTGGTGGCGGGGACGGCAGTCCCGGGGCCGTCGACGGCGTTGAAATTGTTTCGTATAAACCTAGAGTTAATATCTAGGGGCGAGGATGTCCTAGGCAAGAACAATAAGGGGAACCGATCATGGCCACCGACGATTTCAGATCCGAGTTGGAGACCGACTATCCGCACCTGGTGGGCAAGATCTGCAGCCTGTGGGGACAGAAGGAGGCGATTGCCTATCTCCGCTCCCTGATTACCACTGACCGTCCTGAACGACAGGGCTTTCCCGAAGAGGTCGCGCTCGCATTCCTCTTCCTCGAAGAGGTCCACTACACCGCCTACCCCGAGACCCGGCCCAAGTGGAATGAGGGCTGAGTGCGTCGGCGCTCGAGCGTGACCGCCAGGGGTTCAGGCAGGCACCCCTCTCGGCTGGTTCGGCCGGTCTCGCCGGCCCCATCCCTGGGGCCTGTGGCACGGCGAAAAGGCGCCTGAAGGGGCCGTTCTGCATGGAAGATGAGGTCTTCGTAGAGGCGACGTTTGGCGGTGCCTTTCGCCATTCCCTGTCGGCCCTGGTGGCCGTTTCCGCTGCACTGCTGATTCCCCCCCCCGCCTTCGCATCGGCGGACGCCGGCTAGGAGATTTCGACCGCGCTGGTGCACGTGCATCGGGCTCACAAGTACCACAAGACGGCCACGGTACGGCTGGACCTGCATCACGTGCTGAGCGGCCTCGCCGGGCCCGACGGCAGGCCCTTCGATGCGGCGGCCGGCAATCCCTGCACGGATATGGGTAACGGCACCCTGAACGATCTGCAGGCTCAGGAGAAGGTCAGGAGACTGCTTGCCAAGGCCGAGGGCGAGGCCATGCGCGGCGTCGCCACCAAGCGCCTGGCGACGGCCCGCGCCGACGCGCAGTGTGTGGAACGGAATCTGATGCGGGCCAAGGCGGCCTACCGTTGGTCGCAGTGCCCCGTCGCCGGCCGCTGCGTGGGCCGGCGGCCGGTGCTCTGGGCGAGGCTCAGTTGAGCGAGGGGGCCTTGGCGTAGAGGCGGCGCAGCACGCCCAGGCGGATGGTCCGTTCGCGAAGCTTGCATTCCCAGCGCCTCGCCTTGACCTGGTTGCGTCTGGCCAGCGCCTTGAGCAGCTTGCGCTGGGCCTTGTTCTCGTTTCGCTGCGCTTCGTCCAGCAGCCGGGGGCCGAGGCCGAAGATGTCCGCCCCCGTTCCGCGTCCGTTTGCCATCGAGCGTTGTGCCATTTTCCGGATCGTCTCCACTGGTTGCACCGGGTCGGGCCGCCCATGGCGGATACCCAAGTGAAATATTGGGCAATAGCCGCTCGTGACGCCATACGTGTTTCCGCGCGTAGGCCCCCCGGAAAGGGCCGTCGTAGCGGAACTGCCACCGGGTTCGCACTTTTCGAGCCCCGCTTCCCGCCGTTAAGCCGTCAGACAGACACCCCGCCCGCCACGGTCGCTCCCGCTACGGCTTAATCAAGCGGCGCCGATTGATTGGCGAAACCCTTTCGGTCGCCGATTTGCCCGGTGCTAGGCTCCTGTCTGAGCCAAAGAGGTGTGGCGGTGGCGACATAGGCCCTGCGGGCGGTGAGCTGCCGGCATTGCTCACGGAACTCTCCGAAAGCGGATGAGACGCTACGCCGGCGAAGCTGCCCGAATGCCGCCGATCGAGCTTGTGCAATTCCGGGGCGCGGCCCCGTTTAGGAGATGGCATGACCACGCTGCAACGTAACCGGGGCAAGGTGCGCGCGTTCGCACGCATGATGAAGGTCGCGGACTGGATCGCGTCGATCCCCGCCCGGGTCACCCCGCCGCCGTTTCGCCTGATTCAGATCGGCTCGGCCTTCTGGCAGTCGCGGGCCCTCTACGTGGCCACCCGCCTGGGGCTGGCGGACGCCCTCGGCGACGGTGAACGGCACACCTGCGACCTCGCGGCGGAACTCGGCCTGCACGAGGACCATCTCCATCGGCTGATGCGCATGCTCGCCTCCATCGGCGTATTCGACGAGCGGGCCGAGCGCCGCTTCGCCAACTCCAGGAGCTCCGCCTACCTGCGTCGCGACCATCCCCGGAGCGTGCGGGCGATGATCCTGATGCACAACGATCCCCTGATGACCCGGCCCTGGACCGAGGCCCTGGAGGGCTGCATCCGCAGCGGCGAGGTGCCCTTCGAGCGGGTCAACGGGCAGCCGTTGTACGAGTACATGAGCGATCATCCGGAATTCGACCAGCTCTTTTCCTCGGCCATGGACGCGGTGGAGGGGGTGGTCGGCACCGACTACCTGCAGGACTTCGACTGGGGCCGTTTCGAGCGGGTGATCGACGTGGGCGGCTCCAACGGTAGCAAGGCCCTGGCGATCCTCAAGGCGAATCCGGGCCTGCGTGCCCTGGTCTTCGACCGCCCCTCGGTGGTGGGTTCGGCCGAATTGCACTGGGCCGGCAGGGCGGCGCCGGAGCTGCTGGCACGGCTCGAGTTCGCCGGCGGCGACATGTTCGAGGCCCTGCCGGCGCCGCGCTCCGAACGCGACGTCTATTTCTTCATGGCGGTGTTCCACGGCCTCGGCGACGACGAGTCCGGGCGCCTGTTGCAAAGCCTGCGCCGGGCCCTGGGCCGGACGCGGGCCACCGCGGTGGTGGTCGATACGGTGGTGGACCCCGCGCGGGTCGACCCGGCCATCGCCAGCTTCGACATGCAGATGCTGATGGGTACCCGCGGCCGCGAGCGTAGCCTGGAGCAGTGGACCACACTCTTCGCGGAGGGCGGTTTCGCCATTCAGGAGGTGGTGCAGGTACGCAGCTTCGCCCGCTTCATCGTGATCCGGCCGGTGTGAGCGCGGCGTCGGCCGTCCCGTCGAAGGCGAAACAGCCCATGCCCACGTTGCCGCATTCGAACCCGCTGTAGATGCGCCGGCCCGGACGTCCGCTGCCGGCGGCCGCCCAGGCCACCAGCAGCGGCGCCAAATGCTCGATGCTCGGATGGGCCAGGGCGAATGTCTCCGGCCAGTGGGCGGGATCGGCCAGCCAGTCGGGGGAGCGTGCCTCCACCGTCCGTGTCAGCCACGCCTCGAACTCCGCCGCCCAGGCGGCGGTCACGCCGCGGCGGTCGACGGCGGCCAGGTTGTGCACCGTGCCGCCGGAGGCGAGCAGCAGGGTATCGCCGTCACACTGCGGGCCGAGGGCCTCGCCCAGGCGCAGGGCGGCGGTCAGCGGCCCCCGCGGCAGGGAGACCTGTACCACCGGAATCGTCGCTTCCGGGAACATCAGCCGCAGGGGCGTCCAGGCGCCATGGTCGAGGCCCCGCCCGAGATCGATCCTGGCCGCAACCCCGGCGGTTTCGAGCAGGGTATGGATTCGTCCGGCCAGTTCGGGATCGCCGGGGGCGGGATAGCGCAGCGCGTAGAGTGGTTCAGGGAAGCCGTCGAAGTCGTGGATCAGCTCCGGCCGGGCGTCGCCGGTGATGCCCACCGGCGCCGACTGCCAGTGGGCCGAGACCACCACGATGCGGCCGGGGCGCGGCAGTTCGCGCCCCAGCCGTTGCAGGTGGCGGGCGGCGGGCCGGTCCGCGAGGACCAGGTCCGGCGCCCCATGGGAGACGAACAGCACGGGCAGGGGTGCCCCCACGATCCGGCGCTCCGGTTCAGTCCAGGTTCTCGTGGCTGCCGTCGCACAGCGGCGGGTTCTTGCTGTGCTTGCACATGCAGAGGTGGGCGACACCGTCGCGTTCGGCGGTGTAGGCGACCGGCTCGAAGCCGGTGCCCTGATGGCTGCCGTCGCAGTAGGGCTGGGTCTTGGAGCGGCCGCAGCTGCACCAGTAGATGGTCTGTCCGGCCTTCAGTTCGACGGCGACGGGTTCCCTGGCGGCGATTACGGGTTCGTTCACGGGCATCTCCTCGTTGGGCAATGGGTCCGAGGAGTATTGTCGATGCCGAGCCGTGGACAAAGGCGGAAGCTGCGGAAACAGTGTTGCGGCCGGGCGAACAATCCGCCACGGCAGGCGTCAGCCGGGGTCGTGAAGCAGTCTGCGGCTCCAGACCGGCGGGGGCGCAAACCGCCCCCACCCCAATTCAACACTCAAAATTCACAATTCAACATTGCCTTTTTTACCCCGTGCTCCACGCCCGCGGCCGTTTCATCCCGGCGATCTTGCAGGCCTGTTTGACGTAGCCGTAGGGGAACAGCTCGAACAGGTGTTTCTGCGCCTTGCGGCCGTAGCCCAGCTCCTGCGCCAGGTACTTGATGACGAAACGGGCGTCGGCGGCGATGCGGTGCTCGTCGTAGTAGTGGCGCATGAAGTCGATCACCTTCCAGTGCTCGTCGCCCAGGTTGACCGCCTCGTCGCGGGAGAGCTGTTCCGCCACCCGGCGGTCCCAGCTGGCCGGTTCGATCAGATAGCCCTCCTCGTCGGTGGCGATGGCGTGTCCACTCGTGTCGATGACCATGGCGGGTTCCTCCTCTGGCGTGCCGTGTCCTCTTGGGAAAAAACATAAGGCCCGAGAATCTATTGGACAAACGAAATTTTTCTGTAGTTAATATCGGAAATCACGATATAAAGAGCCATGGAAATCGAGTTTGCCCGCACCTTTCTCGCCGTGGCCGCCGCCGGCAACTTCGTCGGCGCCGCCCAGCGGCTGCACGTGACCCAGTCGACGGTCAGCGCGCGTATCCAGGCGCTGGAGACCCAACTGGGGGCGCGCCTGTTCCGGCGCGGTCGCGGCGGCGCCGAACTCACCCCGGCCGGCCGCCGTTTCCTGCGCCACGCCAAGACCCTGGTGCGCACCCTGGAGCAGGCGCGCCACGACGTCGGTCTGCCCGCCGGTTTCAGCGGTAGCCTCACCCTCAGCGGGCGTATCGCCCTGTGGGAGGGTTTCCTGCCCCAGTGGGCCGACTGGATGCGGCGGACCGCGCCGGAACTTTCCCTGCGCATGGAGATCGGTTTCGAGGAGGGCATCATGCAGGGTCTGGTGCAGGGCAGCGTGGACATCGGCGTGATGTATACCCCGGAGAGCCGGCCCGGCCTCGGCATCGAGCGGCTGTTCGACGAGACCCTGCTGCTGGTGAGCTCCGCCCCCGGGCGCGAGTGGCCCGACCCCGCCTATGTGCACGTGGACTGGGGCCCCGAGTTTCACGCCCAGTTCGCCACCCACTATCCCGACATGGCACCACCGGCGTTGACCGCCAACATCGGCTGGCTCGGTCTGCAGTGCCTGTTGGCCAACGGCGGCTCGGGTTACTTCCCCGAACGCATGGTGCGCGGGGCGCTGGAGACGGGGCGACTGGTGCGGGTGGGCGGCGGCGCGGTGTTCTCCCTGCCGGCCTTCATGGTCTATCCGCTGGAGCGGCGCGCGGCGGACCTGGCGCGGGCCCTCGAGGGGCTGCGCCTGCTGGCGGCGGAGGAGAGGGAGTGCGCCGCGGCGCGCGGCACGGATTTTGAATCGTAAATCGTGAGTGTCGGATTCCCGTGCTCCGCGCACGCGGGTGCGGCGCGCCGCACCGCCTGGCGGACGTCGTCGTCCGACAGGAATTCCGTTCAGAGGGTTGGTTGCCATGCAGAACCGGATCGATGCCCGCATCGAATGCTCGTTCAAGGGCGAGCACCACGTCTTTTCCACCACCGTCGATCTGGACGCGGCGCTGGCCGCCGCGGGCGAGCTGCCCGACCTGCACGTGCTGCTGGCGAGGGTCGGCGGGGTCGACCCCCACTCCTACCTGTTCGAGGTGCTGCAGGTGCAGGAGGTGGAGTTCGCCAACGCCAGCGGGCTGGCGGCCGAGTTCCTGCACGACGGCCGCTTCGATGCCGCGGGTTTCGCCGCGCGCTGGCGCCAGCAGCGGGAGGAGGAGCTGCTGGGGCCGATCGCGGCGCGCCACATGGGGGTCCGCGACCTGAAGGCGCACCCGGCACTGCGCGAGGCCCTGCGTGAGGCCTTCGACGCGGGGCGGGCGAGCCGGGATTGAGCCGGCGGGAGGCTCAGCCCTCGGCCAGGAACGCCTCCAACATCCGGAACTGTTCGCTCAGGGCGCCGCAGTCGCCGCTTTCGTCCTTGGCCACCCGTTCGCAGTTGCGGGCCATGCGCGCCTGCATGGCCGCATCCAGGGCCGGCTGATCGATGCCGGGCAGGAGGCGTGCCTCCGGAATTACGCAGGCGGCGACCGCGCCGGCAACGTAGTGGGCGGCCATTCCGGCCCAATCCACCGTGTGGCCGCATTTGGTGTAGGTCTCGACCGCGACACTGCGCGCCGCAGCGTAGGCGTCCGCCAACTCGGCGGCCCCGGGATCGGGCTCCTCGGCCACCCGCAGGGCATGCTCAAGCCGCGGGTCCGGCAGGAGTTGGAGCACGCGTCGCGCGAAGCGGGCGCCCAGGAGCCGTTGCCGCGGCAGGGGCAGGGCCTCGATGGCGTCCCGAAAGGCCTTTTCGTCGGCGATTCCTGACATGGCCGGCTTCCTCCTTGGGGCGGGGACGGATAGTTGCAAGCGTAGTGGAAAATCGGCCAGGCAGAATGGCCCGGCCGGTGTCGTTCCCAGGCGGCTGGCTCAGTCGCCGGCCGTGACCCGCGCCGCGAGGGCGGCGCGCACCGCTTCCAGCACCGAATCCCAATCCCCCGGGACCGGCTGGCGGAACAGGCGCATCCCCGGGTACCAGGGCGAGTCCTGCCGTTGCCGCAGCCAGCGGAAGTCGGCGGAATGGGGTAGCAGGGTCCACACCGGCCGGCCCAGGGCCCCCGCCAGGTGGCAGACTGCGGTGTCCACGCTGATCACCAGGTCGAGCCCCTGGATCGCCGCGGCGGTGTCGGCGAAATCCTTCAGCCCGCCGCCCAGCGCCTGGACCCGCCCGCCGAGGCGGTGGACCTTCAAGTCCTTCTCCCGCGGGCCCACCTGCAGGCTGTGAAAGGCGCAGCCCGGTACCTCGAACAGCCGCTTGAAGCGGGCCATGTCTATGGCCTTGTCGCGCCAGCGGGCAAACTTGTCGCCGCCGGACCAGACCACGCCGACGTTAAGCCGGTCGGCGGGGAAGTCGAAGCCGGGATGCTCCGCCGGCGGCGCCAGGTAGGGCACCCGTGCCGGCAGGTTGTCCAGGGTGATGCCCAGCAGGTGGGGAAGGCTCAGCAGGGGCAGGTGCAGGTCGAACGCCGGCGTCGGGCCGGCCAGTGCATGTACCTCGGCGATCCCGGGCGCCGTCGCCAGCAGCCGGCCCAGGGCCGGCTGGCACTGCAGGATCACCCGCCCGCCCTGCAGCGCGGCGGCGAAGCGGATGAACTGGATG